>JBKEAS010000237.1:0-5615 GCA_047972635.1 Anaerotignum sp. | reverse complement strand
TGGGCATTGGCGGAGGCACCATATTAATTCCTGCCTTGATCTTTTTGCTTGACATTAGCCAACATCAAGCACAAGGGATCAATCTCATTTATTTTATTCCCACAGCCGTTGTTGCTCTAATTACGCATACTAAAAACAAAAATGTTCTCTGGAAAACAACAAAACCTTTGGCACTATACGGTCTTGTTGGTGCTATGGCAGGTGCATTTTTGGCAGTCTCCCTAAAACCCGATTTATTACGAAAGATATATGGCGGATTTCTATTTTTAATGGCTCTTAGCGAACTTTTCAAAAACAAAACAAAAGAGAGGATTTGATTTTATGGAAAAAGAACAATTTTCTAAACTAAAACTGAAATTCATGCAAGCCAGCTTAGACGAAAAAATCACCCTTTACGCACAAACACCAGGACTTACCAGCCCTCAATATAAAGAACTTTTACAACACTATCCCTACTCCCAAATTAATAGATTAGAGATGGCACTACGATAACAGCAAACAGCATCCTTTTTCAAAGGGGGATGCTGTTTGTTACATAATTATATTTTATTTTCTTTTCTCGTTCTAATCTGCTATAATAATGCTAAGAATTGGAAAAAGGGGAGGCGATTGGAAGATGCAATTGGCAGAAGCGTTATTTGTAGCAGATAATATCATAGACTTAGAGACTGTTGTATATGCACTAAAACGAAATATTGTAATGCCCCTTCTTTACTGTATCTTGTTTATTCCCGAGAAAAACAGCTACGAATTGATATCTTCCCGAGAACTATTTCACGGCAAATTTCAATCAAAAAATGGCATTGTGGTTGGTGTTGCCAACGGCAAAAAAAAATCATTTGATTTAATTGTCTATATCTTAGAAGAAGCTATAAAAGATAAAAAAGATTTAACCAATCCTAGCACATGGATAGAAGGGATGACAGATGAAACCCATATATAACCTGATTGGTATTACCGTAGGTTTGGCACTCACATTTGTTTTGTTGATTTGCTCTGTAGAATTTGTATCTTATTATGTAGACGGGTATTTTGAAAAAGAATACACAAAATACGGCGTAGCACAAGCCATTGATATTGAAATGGATGACTTACTCGTAGTTACCGACGAAATGATGGCATACTTAAAGGGTGATCGCGAAGATCTAGTGATAGAAACCACAATTGACGGAGCTTTGCGAGAATTTTTTAATGCCAAAGAAAAAAGACATATGCTAGATGTCAAAAATCTATTTCTCGCTGCCCAAGAATTGCGTACTTTTTCAATATTATTTTCGCTCATTGCCATAGGGGCTGCCCTTTACCTAAAAAAAGGTTATCGCCTCTTTCAGGGCATTCAATGGGGCATTGGGATCTTCTTAGGGCTTATGTGCCTTTTGGTGGGGCTCATGCGAAACGATTTCAACCGTTATTTTATCAAATTCCACCATATATTTTTCAACAACGATGATTGGATTTTAAACCCAAAAACAGACTTATTAATCAACATTGTACCCGAAGGCTTTTTCAAAGATACCGCATTTTTCATTGCAGGGATATTCTTGGTTAGTGCATTTGCCCTTTGGGGTCTATCTTGGTTTTTGGCAAAACGAATGAATACAGGAGAATAATATGTTAGGTATACTACTGGCTATATTAAAGTTCATAGGGATTTTGATCTTAGGCATTCTTTTGTTGTCTATTTTAATCATAACCGTTGTGCTTATTAGCCCACTAAAATACCGCATTGCAGGCGAAAAAAAAGAACACATAAACGGGGATTTTGAGGCAAAATGGCTTTTTGGTCTAATTCGTGTAAAAGGAAAAATCATCTATGGCAACGAGCCAAAAATCACCGTAAAAGTTCTCTGGTTTACTGTTTTTGGCGAAAAGAAACAAAAAAAACAGAAAAAAAAGGTTCGCAAAAAGAAGCCAAAACCTGTTCCACAACGGATGAAGCCAGACCCCACATTTGCTACACGGCAAAAGGTAGACAAAGCACCTGCCGATGGCATTTATATGGCTGAAAATGCACAACCTGCGGAGGATACCCCGCACATAACACCAGATACAGAAATAAAACTGGAAGAACCTTATCTGGAAGAACCTTATAACGTAAAAGAAGCACCTTTACCACCAAAACCAAACGTACGTCGTGTAAAGGTTTCTGATATCAAAGAACGTCCAGTCGAACCCTCCACGCAAAAAGAAGAAGATCCTGATGACTTCTTTTCAGGAGAAACGATGAAAGAAAATGATACTTCCCTTTTGAACAAGCTTCGTTTTTACTTCGCTAAATTTCAAGAAATAGATGACAAGAAAGGTATCTTTTTAGCCGCAAAAAAACTACTAAAACGGCTAATAAAAGGCATTTTGCCAAACCAACTTGCATTAAAAGCAACATTAGGCTTAGGAGACCCCACAAACACAGGTTACCTTATGGGGTTGGTAGGCATTTTAACAGCAAAATTTGGAAACAACATTAATATTAAGGGAGATTTCACCCGCCTTGTGGCGGAGGATATAGAAGTTAAAATAAAAGGAAAAATTGTAATAGGCTCCTTCCTTTATGCCGTTGTGGCGTTTGGTTTGGCAAAGCCTGTACGTAGAATTTTAATAAAGCTATGGAAAGGAAGAAAACAAAATGGGTAAAGATTTTAATGAATCAGTGGATATACTATTTAATAAAGTAGAAGATTTGGTTTCAACAAAAACGGTTGTAGGTGAGGCGATTGTCATTGGCGATCTAACCTTATTGCCCCTAATCGAAGTTTCCGTTGGTGCCGGTGCCGGTGCCAAGGAAAACGTAAATGCCGCAGGTGGCGTTGGTGCAAAAATCACCCCTTCGGCAGTATTGGCAATCCAAAATGGAAACGTGCAAATGGTTAATATCAAAAATCAAGATGCCGTAAGCAAACTCATTGACATGGCACCAAGTGTGGTAAACAAACTAAACTTTGGCACAATTTTTGGAAACAGAGATAAAAGCGAACCAGAAGAAACCGTAACATTTGAAGAAGAAGTGGTTGTGGAAGAATTTAAAAAATAATATTTTATATACTCTTATACGTTTGAAGGGAGATGACCCCATTGGAAATTCTCATTGAATTTTACGACAAAGACGTCCTAAAAAATATTGTAGCACCATTAACGCTACGTCCTAAAAAAGTCATCTTTTTTTATGATAGAGGTATGCAAGATATTCTGGCTTTTACCTCCATAAAAAAATGCTTGGAACGTAACATACCAGAAATCAAAGTCGAACAATATCCTGTTGATATTAATGCGGTTGACAAAATTTTTCACCAGATCGTAAGAATCTTTGATGCAAATTCCTACGTCAAATCTGCCATTGATTTAACAGGCGGTAGTGAGCTTATGATCCTTGCCGGATACAAAGCCGGAACTTCGCTAGAGCTCCCTCTTTTGCATACCGACCTTATAAACAAAAAAATCATTGATATCGCAGATAATTCTTTGGTGGCAAACACGGTTAATCTAACCTTAGAAGATTTTGTTGATGCAAAAGGTGCTTGTCTTTTTGGCGAGTCGCATCAACCACCTTCAAAAGAGCGTTATGATACAATAAAAGAAATGGCACGTTTTTTATTCGAACGATTATTTCAATGGAAATACACCTGTAGTTTCCTACAAACCGTTGCCGCAAAAACCACTCCAAACGAGCTTTTTATACAAAGCAAATGGAACATACCTATGAAAAACGATAGGTCTGTCTACCCTGACAGGGCTATTTTGGAAAAGCTAGAGGCTTTGGGATTTATCCAAAACTTGTCTATCCGTGATAATGATGATGTTCAGTTTCACTTTTCTTCCATAAAAGACAAACAATATTGTATTAACTATGGGGTTTGGCTAGAGCTTTATGTTTACATCGCAGCAAAAGAAGCAGGCGTATTTCACGATGTGAAACTTGGCACCATGATAGACTGGAATGCTTATGACAACGCAGTGATTGCCGGAAATGAAATCGACGTTCTTTTAATGGATGGTTCCATACCTGTGTTTATTTCTTGCAAACTAAAAGACGCAGATACCGCCGCACTCAACGAACTTTTGATTGCCCGCAAACGTCTGGGTGGGTGGTTTTCAAAAGGCATTATGGTTACCTTTAGCAAGGACAAAAATATCCACACAGGCACCTACAAGCGCGCACACGAACTCGGGCTAGAATTATTAGACGGCACCGATGTTATGGCAGATAATTTTAAAGAACGTCTAGCAAAATCAATTCAAGACCATGACTTGGTTGGCATGAAATGGATCAAGGTTTAAAAAATTAGGAGGACTACAATGGGAAAAAAGAACACCCGCAATACGAAAAATAAAATCGTTGCGGCTGCGTGGCAACTCTTTTATGAACAAGGCTATGACAACACTACAATCGAAGAAATTGTAGCAAAATCAGGCACATCAAAAGGATCTTTTTACCATTACTTTGGTGGGAAGGATGCCCTTTTGGGATCCCTTTCTGAGCTTTTCGATAATAAATATCAGGAGCTTATTCCCCTGCTCGACCAACAAATGGATAGCTTTGATAAGCTGATGTTTCTAAACCAAGAGTTATTTCGTATGATTGACAATAGCGTCTCTATGGATTTATTGGCAAGGCTATATTCTTCACACCTCATTACAAGCGGTCAAAAGCACCTATTAGACCATAATCGGGTTTATTATAAACTATTGCGTCAAGTCACTTCTGAAGGTCAACAAAATGGCGACATCCGTGCCGATGTATCTGTCAATGAGTTTGTAAAGGCATACGCCTTATGCGAAAGAGCCTTGATTTATGATTGGTGTATTTGCAATGGAGAATACTCTCTTTGTCAATACGCCAAACAGATGATGCCCCTATTTTTAGCAGGATTTCGGTCAAAAAAAGAACTCATTTCTTAAAATATATTTTTTGAACATAAAATATATCAATATCATTCTAGTCAAAAAACCTTTAAACTAAGGTATTTTTTGACTATTTTTTTGCACTTAGTACAGTATTAATTCTAAACTTCATTCTTTATTCCATTCTTGTTTTGTTTGTGCTATACTTTAAAGCATTCACTTGAATGTTTCCAAAAATAAATCTTCCTATATCTCTAACTATATTTGGAAATCTTTGCACTTATTCGACTACGTTTACTAGCAAAGAAGATGTATTTTTAGAAATGTTCTATACATTATAAACGCAAATAAGAAAGGACTTAAAATTATGACAACATCTCAAATATGTATCATGCTTGCAATTACCGTCTATTTATTAGCCATGGTAGCAATCGGTATTTATTGGTCTAAAAAGAACGAAAATGTAGATGACTTTTATCTAGGTGGCAGAAAGCTTGGTCCATTTGTAACGGCAATGAGCGCTGAGGCGTCTGATATGAGTAGTTGGCTCTTGATGGGTTTGCCCGGACTTGCATACCTTAGCGGTATTGCGGATGTAACTTGGACAGCAATCGGTTTGGCAATTGGTACTTATGTCAATTGGCTCTTGATTGCAAAACGTATCCGTATCTACTCCCAGGTGGCAGATAACTCTATCACACTGCCCGATTTTTTCTCCAGAAGATATAGAGATGATAAAAACATCCTAATGTGCATTGCCGCAGTCGTTATTATCATAT
>JBKEAS010000236.1:0-3127 GCA_047972635.1 Anaerotignum sp. | reverse complement strand
TTACATCTACCACAACGCAAGCTTCCGTTTCTTGAATGACCAAAAAACCGCCGCTCTTAAGCCAAACCCTCTCATCCAAAGCCTTTTGTGCTTGGGTTTCCACAAAAAACTCCTCAAATATAGGAAGCTTGTCCTGATACAAAAGTAATGCCGGCTGATTTTGTCCATTAAAATCGCCCGTCTCCAACAAAACCCCATATGACTCTTTGTCATTTACAATAAATGTATCAATCTCCTCGCTATAAAAATCACGAGTAGCCTTCTCCAACGGTAAGCTTTGTTCTAGTAATAATGTAGGTGCCTTTTTAAATTCCCATCCTGCTATTTTTTTTTCTTTTTCCAAAAGCAATGCAATTTCTTTTTCATATTCATCTTTTGATCTGTCCTGACCATTTGTCCGCACAATTCCCCCGTACGTTTTGGGAAGAATTTCCCCAAGAATATTTCTAATCCGTTCTCGTTCTGCGGTGTATGTGATCTTTCTAGATATGCCAATTTCCTCATCTTCTCTAAGCAAAACAAGGAATTTTCCAGGAAAAGAGATCTTCTGTGTTAAGACCATACCCTTCGTTTTTGTTGCGTCCTTTTCCACCTGCACAAGTACGCTATCCCCAGCCTTGGGCTTTGCAATATTCTTCCCTTCGTCCGAAACTGCTCTGGCATTGCCATAATATAAATACCCATTCTTCTGTTCACCTATTTCTACAAAACAAGCCTGTAAATTAGGCACCACCTTCTCTACCCGCCCGATATATATATTCCCAACCAAACTTTTCTCACGTTTTGTTTCATAATATAATTCCACCAGCTTCCCATCTGCAACCAATGCGACTCTGGTCATTCCATCTTTCACATCTAATAGAACCCGTTTCAAGCAAAACACCTACTTTTCGTAAACTTCTTATTACATACCATCATACCCCACCTTGTAGGTTTTTGCATCAAAATCTTTTTCATCCGCTACTTTCCAAACCCATTTTGTATCTCTCCCGCTAAGTAGTGCCAACATAACTCTATCCTGCGATACGCCCTCTTGTGCCCTACGAAAAAAGAAAGTCTCCTCATGCGGGTTTAAATACATTGCCAATTCCAAAGGTTCTTCCTTCCCCGAAACGACAACCCCTCTGCAAGGTTTTTCTCTTTCTTCTAACATCCCGTAATATAACTTTTTTGCTATATGCACAAATTCGTGTTTGTTTGCATAAATGAGATAAAGCCCCATTGGCACTAAAAAAAATGCACGAGGAAACACAATCATAAAAATCACACCAACTACGCACAACCCATATCCAATCCCACCGCCAATTTTTGTAAGCCAACCTGCCGCTCTTAGCGTGCCCTTCCACTTACCCAAAATTCCAAGCCAAATTCGTCCCCCTTCCAGTGGCAAAACAGGCACAAGACGCATAACCGCCAAAATAAGACACAGCAATGCCATATCCCTTTTCCCAAACGCAAACAAAACAATGCTCATTAAAATCCCTAAACCACTTCCGACCAAATGAATACTTGCCCGCTCCTCAAATGCAATATCTCCTGTTCCCTTAAGCTCTGCCCTTACTCCCAAAGGCGTAAATAATAAATACCGCAACCTAAATCCTTTTTCCATACAAATAAAAGCATATCCCATCTCTTGTACCAAACAACAAAAAAGTATGTTCAAAAAAAAACCACTCTCTTTGAAATAAAACATTGCACCAGCAAACACTAAAAATAACGGATGTATTTTAATTACACTTCGCTTTATCATATGCTCTCCCCCCGTGCTGCATACTCTGCTACAACTTCTTGTGTATATTTTAATGTAACAAAACCCAACGGATCCAATAACTTCCCGTCTTTCCAAAGGCTATAATGCAAATGAGGCCCTGTAGAAAGTCCTGTATTTCCCGATTTTGCTACAACATCGCCCTGTTTTATTTGCTCACCTTCTTCTACCAAAATTTCAGAAAGATGTGCATACATGACCGTGTAACCATCTTCTGTTTCATATTGAACAACCTTACCAAAAGTTGCCGACGTCCGCACCTCACTCACAACGCCACTTCGTACCGCCAAAACCGGCGTCCCGATCCCAACACCAATGTCAATGCCATTGTGTAATTCCATTTTTTTAAGAACAGGATTTTCTCTTACCCCACAAGAAGAAGTAATAACCCCCTCCGCAGGGTCAATCCACCCCTCCTGCTTTTCTTCCCAATTCAAAAAAGACCACGCCACTACACTAGGGCGCCTCCTCTAAATCCGGTTTGTAACTTTTCTCCTGCTCAGATACGGCTTCTCCTTGTTCTTCCAAAAAAACAGGCATAGAAAGATTTTGTTCTTTCAAAAATGTCACCATTTTATCCTTTGCATGAACAATCTCATCCATAGGGAGTTGATAGGCAATTGTTTCTTTTAATCGCTGACTAACCTTCTCCGATGTATCCGTAGAAAATGCAGAAACCAATAAAAATCCTCCCACCAAAATAAAAGTCACATATGTACGAAATATAAAAAGGTTCCCAGAAGCCCCCTCGTCCACACGGTGCCCACCTTGCCTTTGTGTTCTTCTTCTTTCAAATTCCATCCTTCGTTGCCTTTTTTCTCTTTCTGTCATCACACATCCCTCCTGCTTTCAAATATATGTTTTAAATAAAAAAATATGAACGAGCATATGCATCACAAAAAATATAAAACCAATTTCATTGCCAATAGATTGTTTCCTTGCTAGAATAAAAGCATAAACGATAAATGAAAGAATATTGTGCATATGTGTAACAGTTCAATCAAGATGGATATTGTAGAAAACATATCACACTATCTCAATTTTTATGGAGATCATATCATATGAATAATTTAGAAAATTTTGGTGTTTCCCAACGATTTATAACAGAAGCAACACTTTACCCAGTCCATTCTCTGGCAAGGGTAATTTCTCAGCATAAAGGAATGTACCGCATCATGACCGAAGAAGGCGAACGATTTGCAGAAATCTCCGGAAAATTTTCCTATGAAGTGCAAACACTTTCCCAATACCCCGCTGTGGGAGACTTTGTTATGGTAACAATCGGGAATGTAGATAGTCCTTCTATCATTCACACAGTCCTAACAAGAAAAAGCGTGTTTGAACGTACATCCTTAAACC
>JBKEAS010000215.1:0-2703 GCA_047972635.1 Anaerotignum sp. | reverse complement strand
ATAACGTATCTCCGGAAACAATTCGACGAGCGGCATCTCTTTTAGAAGATATGAACGTAATTAAGATATTTGAAAATAGTGGAATTTTTATTACCTCGTCAGAGCAAGCGAGGGTATTTATCGAAAAATTTTCTGTTAAAAATGATTTTTATGAAATACGAGACTCGTTGAAAAATTTGCGTTTAGAGAAGATAGCCATAGAAAAGCAGATTGATGAAAGCTTAAATTCTCTTTTGGAATATATGCTAGGTCAAAAAAAGGTGGATATTGGCGGTAGCTATGAACTATCCGTCCCTAACAATAGTCATGTTGTTGGAAAAACAACAAATGAATTACAGTTTTGGTATAATACGGGAGGGACGATTACTGCTGTGAAAAGAAAGGCGGAGTTATTTATTTCTCCGGGACCACATATGAATTTTTTGGCAAATGATACGATATATTTTGTATGTGCAGAGACAAATTTTCAAAGAGTCAAAGATTTTATTTTTTGTGAAGATGATAGCATATTGAATTAAAATAAAAAATGCCTTTTCTAAAAATTTTTAGAAAAGGCATTTTTTTATTATTTTGCTTCTTCGTTGATAACCAAAGCAATCATTTCCATGTCTTCGTCGGTGTTATTTTCGATGGAGTGCCAATGGCCTACTTCAATAATACATACATCGCCGGGGCGCACGGTTGTTTTGGAGCCGTCGTTGTCAATAAAAGTACCTTCGCCTTTGATGATAGCATAGGGTTCTGTATCCCCTACATGTTGATGCCAGCCAACACTACTATGAGGCTTTAAAACAACACGAGCAAATAAGCTACAGTGCCCTAAAAGTTCATCTTTTTCTAAGAAGTGATGCATCTCTGCACTGCCTTTACCGCCTCTAACACCTTCCACGACGATAACTCTTTCTTTTTTTACCATAAATCATAATCCCCTTTCTTTCATGCAAGCGTTTTGTGTTTTGTATCTGCTTGTAAGAATGTGTCTTATGTAGCAGATGACTAGTTGCCTATCCCTATTTATAGATATGCTAACATTTTTTTTTGTTTTCTATATCATACCATGATTAGAAATGGTTTCATATAGAAAAACATAAAACCTTATGTTAAAATGCAATAGTAAGTCGAAACAAGTAGAAAAAAGGGGAGGCACAATAATGAAGGAATATAAAATGACAGCACAAGAAGTAAATGAGGTGTCAAAAGTGATTTGTAATTGTTGTGGAAAAGAGATACCCCTAGTTGGAGATGGAATGTGGGAGGAATATTTCCATGCTGAAAAATATTGGGGATACTTTTCCAAACAAGATGGACGAAAAGATAGCTTTGATTTATGCCAAGACTGCTATGAAAAGATGGTTGAAGGTTTTAAAATAAATTTTTAAAATGATAGGACTATGTTTTCTGTCATATATCAAAAAATATCAAAGGAAAGTTTATGTTATCTTACAACGGCTCTCCAGAAATCAGAGAGTTTTATAAAGATTTTATATTATGGAGTTACCATAATTTGAAACAAATGCAATTTGATATGGCTATGTAAGTTGAAATAGAGATGATTTTGATGATTGAAATTAAAGCAAAAGCAACTAGGTATAAAAATTATAAGGATACATTTGCAATTATATTATTACTTCCGTGACATTCAAGTTAGCTCGAATGTTATAATTTATTTAAACGGAGGTGAATTTATATGTACAAAATAAGTGAAGCATCCAAATTGCTAAATATATCCAAAGAAACACTAAGGTACTATGACATAGAAAATATTGGTTCTTCTAATAGAGCAAATAATCATTATCAATATTATGATGATGAAGATATTATCTTGCTTAAATATATAGAGGTAATGAAAAAATATGACTTAAGTTTAGATGAGATAAAAGCAATTCTTAGTAACATTAAAAATAATAAAAATTGCTATATCAATAACACGATTGAGTTGTTAGAAAAAAAAGAAAAAGAAATGGAAGTGGAAATTGAGAGGTTAAGAAAAAATATTCAATTATCTAAACAGATCAAAGATATTATTCATGAAAATAGTATTGAAAATAAAGAATTAGTTGCGAAAATGATAATTGAATTAGTTGATGAATTATATAGAGGTATTTAGGGTGAAGTAATGAAAAGCTTGATACAATGGTCAATTCTATTGTTGATAAAAGAATTAAGAATAATCCCAAAAGAGTCAAAAGAGCAGTTGCAAAGTGTGCAAGAAATTTTACGGCATATGATTTTCAAAAGGCTGTAAAAAAGATTAGTGTCAATGATGATTGTAGTAAATGTGGGTTATGTTCAAAGGTATGTGTATCGAATAATATCAAAATAGGAAATACAGTTGAATTTTTAGATAAATGTGAACAATGTATGGTTTGTATTCAACTTTGCCCACAAAATGCAATGCATCACAAAAATGAAAGAAACAATTACAGGTATAAAAATAAAGATATTGAATTAAAAGAAATTATCAATGCAAATGATTGTTAATGTTTATAACTTCTATTTTGCAAATCGACTTTGTCCTTTCATTGATTTAATTTTACCATATGAGAGGCTTTTTTATTGTCAGTTTTTTCTGGTTCGCTTCATATGTAGGGAGTGTTCTGTTGTTGCAAAAACTTTGTTGGAGCGAATAAAGTTATTTTCATATCCTGTATATTTGATTACAATGATAGTGTAGTAGTTATTGGATAAAGTTGATATATAGAT
>JBKEAS010000034.1:0-6488 GCA_047972635.1 Anaerotignum sp. | reverse complement strand
ATCATGCGTAAACATACGCAAACATCACCTATGGATCCAGTTTGGCAAGATATCTATAGTTTCTTTGCAACCAACACGCAGTGGGAAAACCGCCTTCGCTTGTTACGAAAAGGATTTGTTACTTCAATAAAAGAGGAGCAATTGTCTCCAAAAACCACAAAACAATTGTTTGGCGAAAAGATTTTTTCTAGCGTATCTCATTTGGAACGGTTTGCCTCTTGCCCTTTCTCCTACTTTGCAGAATATGGGCTAAAAGCAACCGAACGAGAACTTTATCAATTGCATACTCCAGATTTGGGATTGCTATTTCATGAAGTTTTGGAAATATTCTCAACCAAAATACAAACAGAACATATTCAGTGGAGCGATTTAACACAAGAAAAAACCAAAGAATTTATCGACGAAGCTGTTGAAATGGCATCTCCAAAAATCGGAAACCAAATCTTGCTTGATACTGCTGCAAATCAATACCTCATCCATCGTCTAAAACGCATCTCAAACCGTGCTGCTTGGACCTTGGTTCAGCATCTAAAAAATGGCGATTTCGTCCCGCAAGGATATGAAATAGGCTTTGGTCTCCACGAGGCACTCCCGCCTATTGTCATTGATCTTGCAGCAGGAAATCAGCTTGTCTTATCCGGAAAAATCGACCGCGTAGACTTGTTAGACACGCATGGTAACCGATACGCCAAAGTAATCGATTATAAATCAGGCTCAAAAGCTTTTAATTTCCAAGATGTATATTATGGGCTACAATTACAACTTCTGATATATCTTGATGCCTATCTAAAGCATTATGAAAAATCAGATAAACCTGTAAAGCCCGGCGGTGTTTTCTATTTTAGAATTACAGACCCAAATATTTCTCTTAACAAAGAAATGACACCGCAAGAAATCGAGGAATCCTTATATCAAAAAATGCAAATGACGGGACTCCTTCTAGAAAATGACGCCGTCATTCAGGGTATCGACCACGTATTTGTTGACGAACTTAAGGGCAAAACTTCCTCAATTGTGCCTGTTGGCTATACAAAAAAAGGAGAAGCCTCCTCCACAGCCTTTCTAGCAGACGAAACGCAATACGAGAAACTTCTTTCCTTTGTTGTAAATCAAGCGGCAGACCTAGGAAATTCCATACAAAAAGGATTGATCGCTCCCTCGCCCTATCGCAAAAATGATCAATCACCATGTTCCTATTGTCGCTTTAAGCCAATTTGCCGAAATACCTATGATGATCAGCCTCAGTGGCGAGATCTGAAAAAAGTAACAAAAAAAGACTTTTGGGATTTAATTGAGTAGTAAAATTTAATATCGCCGCAAAAATACATTCTAAAATTCCTTGTTTTTTCTCAAGGTATTTTTCCTGTATGCTTGATATCTGCTCCATCCATCATATTTTACTTTGTCCTTTTCTCCAACCAAAAAGGAACGAACCAATGGTTCGTTCCTTTTTTTATGTAACCTATTTATTTCTTATCCAATCACTTCTTGAATTAATCTAAACCAGTTACCACTAGAAACCATTTCTAGATCTTTATCAGTAAATCCAACCGCTCTCATCTTGATAAGTAACTCCGGAATTTTAGAACAATCCTCAAGTCCAATCGTAAAAGATGTGTTTTGTGTGCTATAGCTTTTCATAGAGTCTATAGATAAAAACTCAAAAAAATCGAAGCCAAATCCAAGATGTTCCACACCAATTTTATCAGCAATGTACGATGCGTGTTTTACCAAATTATCTACATTTTGTTCAGCCATATTCTCAGCCACAAAAAGGTTAAACGAATTTAATCCAACCAAGCCATTTGTGTCACGAATGGCACGTAGTTGCTCATCCGTCAAATTTCTATGTGCCGCCACCAATGCCTTTGCATTAGAGTGAGATGCCAAAATAGGTTGACCTACCATATCCATAACATCCCAAAAAGAACGCTCGTTCAAATGAGAAACATCCATAATCATTTTTTTATTTTGAATGATTCGAAGCGCCTTCTTGCCAAGTTCAGTCACCCCACGGCTAGAATCCCCCTGTACTCCTGTTGCAAGTGCATTTTCTTCATTCCATGTCAACATAGCATGACGCACGCCAAAATCATAAAGCCTATGAAGTTGCTCAACGTCCTCACCAATGCCAGAAAGTCCTTCCATACCTAACAAAATATAAAATTTCTTTGCCTTTTTTGCCGCTCTGATTTCTGCCATGTTATGCACAAGAACCGCTTCCTCGCATTCGTTCATCTCATCTTTGGTTGCCTTCAAAACCTGTTCCAGCCTTTTAGATGGTTCTTTGTCATAAGGAGGATCCATCCAGATCACAAAACAACCACCTTCAACCTGTCCTTTATGTAGCCTAGGTAAGTGATGATTTTTAATTACCTGCGTTTGGCCAAGTAAGCGTTTGATGGTAACGTCTGTAAAAATATCGGAATGTCCGTCAAAAATCATAAATCTCCTCTTTTCATATCATACAAAATGTGGTTTTATTTATGCACCCAATAACTGCCCAATAAACGTACCAAAATATGTACCAATAACATACCCCAATGTACCAACCAACATAATAGGTCCAACTAATTTTACCCAACCCTTAGAAATCGCCATCGCCGCCGCTGTCGTAGGCCCGCCAATGTTTGCATTAGACGCAAGGATAATTTCTTCCAAGTCGAATTTAAGTAACTTACCAAAACCAAAGCAAAACAACATATTAATTGCAACCATAATAAAGCAGAATACGAAAAGCATTGGTGCATTCTGAAGAATTTGGCTAATCGATGCAGGAACACCAATAACGAATAGAAATAGGTAAATCAAATATGTACCAATTTCTTGAGAACCAGCAGTTTTTGCCACATATTTTGAACCAAATGTTGCTACAGCCATCGCAATCGTTGTCATAATTAAATATTTATTGCCAAGTAATCCATTTAATAAAATCAATGGCATATTGTCCTTAGGAATAATGGCACCAAACACATTTGCAATTTCCGTAGAAATCCAAACAATAATCGCACTCATAGCAAAATCTATAGCAATATCTCTTAAAGAGATAGGCTTTCTTTCCCAGTAAGACGCTGCTTGCGTTTTTGCCGCTTCATCAACGCCAACACTTTCGACTTCATCCAAATGTGGATGTTTGTAAGCTTTGCGGAATAGGCTAATGCTTGGAATTGCAATCAAAACAAAGAAATAACAAGCCATCAAAAGGTTATCCGCTACAGTCGTCGCAGCTACAACCTCGCCTGGAATTTCAAAAGCACCGGATAAAGCTGCAAAGTTTACGCTGCCGCCGATGTAAGAACCTGTCATCATCGCTGCAACACCGCCTGCTTCCGGAATACTATCGCCAACCAAATGAAATGCAACCACAGCAGAACAGGTCGTACCAATTGCACCAATCAAATAAATAAGCAATAATCTACCAGATTCTTTCCAAATTTTTCTAATATCACATTGAAGCAGTAACAGTGGAATAGCTAAAGGCACCACATAACCCCAGATAACATCGTCAAACCAAGGTGCGGATGTTGGAATAATGTTCAAATTTGTTAAAACCAATGCCCCAACCAATGCAACAATCGCACCGGAGAGTTTTGAAGCCCAAGCCCATGTCTGTTCTGCGTAGATTGAAAATGCAACCCAGCCACAAGTAATGGCCATAAGTGCCCACGTATTGTCAGCACTAATCAGTGTAGTAGTCATAAAATCTCCTCCTCAAAATAAATAATAAATAGAATAATAAATAAAATAATACAAAAATTGCATGTTACATTTTGGACTCATCACCCAGTTACAAGTAAAAGCTTCAATCGATAAATTCAGTCCGTCTCAAATTCAATATATTGAATGCCTCTTCACAACTTTAACACTGTTTTAATCTTCTGTCAATATAACGACAAAACAGCCTGCTCTATTCAATTTATTCGCCCCACTTATTATGCAATATTACTATTTCAAAGTATTTTCTACTAAATACCCTCAAAAAAAACAAATTCCAATTATTATAAATTTTCATAAAAACAGTAACTTCATCCCAAAATAAAAAGATCATATTTTTATAATATGACCTTTTGTTTGAAAACTTTTATTTTTTCATTTTACTTAAAGCACCCTGCACACACAAAACCTGTGGTTGCATCCACAGTAATTAATGTATCATTCGGAATAAAGTCTACTACCTTTGCATTGCATATAATGATTGGTATATCTAATGCTCTACCGGCTATTTCAGCATGGCAACCATCACTGTGATCCATTGGTCCTACCACAATCGCACCTGCTTTTTGAATATAGGGCATAAAATCATTATCTGTAGCTGTCGCTACCAAAATATCACCCTTTTGAAAATTCCGTTCCATATCCTCACGCTTTTTAATCACTCTTGCTGTGCCACTCACTTTTTTTGTTCCTACACCGATCCCTTTACATAACACATCGCCAACAATATCTACCCGTAACGTATTTGTAGCACCGCTTACACCAACAGGCATACCTAGTGCCAAAACGACCGTATCGCCATTTTTGACAAGTCCACTGTCTTGTGCAAGCGTCATCCCCGTGTCAAAAACCTTTCCTTGCACCAGTTGCTCCGTATGCAGCATAGGCTTGCATCCCCATACCAAATTAAGCTGATGCCACACCCGTTCATCCATTGTTGCTGCAACAATAGGACACATCGGCCTATGTTTGGAAATCATTTTAGCCGTAAATCCAGACTGTGTTATGGTAACAATACACGCAGTTTTCAATTCCGCCGCCGTCGTACAAGCCGCAAAACTAATTGCATTTGTAATATTTGTCGTAACGCCATCAGGCTGTCTTGTAAGCATCTTGCTATAATTGATACTGCTTTCTGTCTTTTCTGCAATACGTGCCATGGTTTCCACCGCCTCAACAGGAAAATTCCCTGCTGCCGTTTCCCCAGAAAGCATAATGGCATCTGTCCCGTCAAAAATAGCATTTGCCACGTCGTTTGCTTCCGCTCTGGTTGGTCTTGGGCTATTTACCATGCTTTCTAACATCTGCGTTGCTGTAATAACCGGCTTACCACGTTGATTTGCCTTCGCAATCAATTGCTTTTGTACCAAAGGCACTTCCTCCGGAGGAATTTCTACGCCCAAATCTCCTCTGGCAACCATAATGCCATCTGAAACTTCCAAAATCTCATCAATACGATCAACACCCTCTTGGTTTTCAATTTTAGAAATAATATGAATACCTTCTCCGCCATTTTCTTCCAAGGCTTTTCTAATTCTAGTAACATCTGACGCAGAGCGAATAAAGGAAGCTGCCACAATGTCAAATCCATTGGCAATCCCAAACTTTAAATCTTCGATATCTTTTTCTGTCAAAGAAGGTAAATTGACCTTAATGCCAGGTAAATTAACCCCTTTTCTAGAACCAACCTTACCGCCGTTGACAACAACACAACGAACCTCTGGTCCCGAAATATGCTCAACCTTTAATTCAATCAAACCATCGTCAATCAATACGCGAGAACCAACTCGCACGTCTTTGGGCAAGTCAATATAGGTGACCGAAACAATTTCTTTTGTCCCCTCTACGTCTTCTGTTGTTAGCGTAAACTTATCGCCCTGTTCAAGTACGATCTTCCCCTCGGCAAAGGTTTTAATACGAATTTCAGGGCCTTTTGTGTCTAATATCAAAGGAATGGGTGCACCCAATTCTTCTCTTGCTTGCTTTAATTTCCTAACCGTCTCGGCGTGCGATTCATAAGTCCCATGGGAAAAATTCACCCTCGCCGCATCCAACCCATTTTGAATTAACCTTTTTATAATTTCCAGACTATCTGTTGCTGGTCCTAGTGTGCACACAATTTTCGTCCTACGCATTGCAAGTACCTCCTCTTTTTGTTGTATTTACTATAAATAAAAACGAACTATTTTTACCCCAATATAATAAATAGCATTTTGTTAAATTTCATTTTTCAAATTCATAATTCCCATAAAAAAGATAAATTAACCACATATTGCTGTACCTTTTTATATTGCAAGAATTTTAATAACTTTATACATTTCTTGATCCAAATTCTTTTCCATCTTTAAAGATTCTTTCATATCAATCACTTCATATCTTCCATTATTATAAGAAACAACGCGGTTTTGTTGGCCTTCCATAATCGCTTTCACAGCGTGATATCCCATCATAGATGCATGCATTCTATCCACTGCAGTCGGACTTCCGCCTCTTTGTAGGTGCCCAAGTATTGTCGCTCTGGTTTGGATGCCTGTAATTTCTTGAATATCACTTGCCAATTGTTGCGTACCGCCAACACCCTCCGCCACTACAATCAAATTGTGCAATTTTCCAACACTTCTATTTGTCAAAATCTGTTGGATAACTTTTTGGCTGTCAATCGTATCCCTAGCTTCTGGGAACATAACATCCTCTGCACCACCGCCCATAGCACACCATACAGCAATGTATCCCGCATCACGCCCCATTACTTCCACCACAGAACAGCGTTCATG
>JBKEAS010000318.1:0-4681 GCA_047972635.1 Anaerotignum sp. | reverse complement strand
TTTAAATCTTCAAAACCACTAACAGAAGTTGTTGCACCTAAATATGTCAAACCACAATAGATTACCATCAACAAAGCACCAGCAATGATACCTGCCATACCAACCATCTTACTTGCTTCTTTCTTATCCGTAAAGCCTTTATCATATGCATTCTTTGTAACAATACCCGTTAACAATAATGCACCGATACCATCCATTGTCTGATAACCAGAAAGAATGCCTTCTTTAAATGGCACAACTTGAGATTCTGGAGAAATAGGTCCAATTGGTGATACCATGCCTAATACAATTAAAATCAACATAACTGCAAGCAAAGCGGGAGTTAAGTAATTCCCGACAATATCAACAACTTTTGATGGACGAATGGTAAGTGCCAAAACAATTGCAAAGAAGATTGCACCAAAAAGCCAAGGACTAAAGCTAGGAAGCAGTGTGCTAACACCCATTTCAAAAGTCGTTGCTGCTGTTCTCGGAATCGCCAAACAAGGTCCGATACAAAGAATAATAAGTCCAGCCATCAATTCACCTGGAAGTTTCCCCATCTTTCCAAGTACCCCTTGAATATCACCGCGACGGTTGAAAACGGTTGCTAAAATAGCCAAAACACCCAAACCTACGTCCGTAATGAAGAAGCCAAAAAAGCCCACAAACCATAATGCTCCTGTTTCATGTCCTAAATACGGTGGAAAAATCAAGTTCCCCGCACCGAAAAATGTCGCAAACAATGCCAAACCCATAATAAGTGTTGTTTTGGTTTTCAATTTATTCGAATTCATATTAATACCTCCCCGTTCTTATAACCTCATAATAATTTTTCCTATAAACCCTTCACTTCGTCCATAAGCATTTTAAACTTGGGCAAGGATGTTTGAATTACTTCATGACTCACACAATAAGAAATTCTAAAATATCCCGCACAACCAAATGCAGAACCAGGAACGGTCAAAAGCAGATATTTCTTTGCCATTTCCACAAACTCACCGTCATTCTCAAGTGGTGACTTAACCCAGAAATAAAATGCCCCATCGGGCTTTACGCAGGTATATCCCATTTCTAGCAAACCATTGTAAAGTGCGTCTCTGTTTTTTTTGTAAAATTCTAGATCCGCCACTTCATCCACACAACGTGCAATCATTCTCTGCTGCAAAGAAGGTGCATTTACAAAGCCTAAAATTCTTGTTGCCACATTCAATGCACTTGTCAACATCTCAAAATCAGCGATCTTTTCAGAAACGGCTAAGTAACCGATACGTTCACCAGGCAAAGAAAGGGACTTTGACCAAGAATAACCCACAATGGTATTTGCATAATATTTAATCAAAAATGGTACTTCTACAGATTTATCATACACCAATTCACGATATGGCTCATCTGCAAATAAATAAATCTCTGTACCAAATTCTTTTTGCTTTTCTTCTAATACTTTAGCCATTGCAATAATTGTGCTCTCTGGATATACTACACCCGTAGGGTTATTAGGAGAATTGATGATGACCATTTTTGTTTTGTTGGTAATATATTTTGCCAACACCTCCGGATCCGGAATAAATGTAGGTGGATTTGGAGGCACAACTACAAGCTTTGCATCCACATTAGAAGCATAGCATCTATATTCTCCAAAAAATGGAGCAAATGCAATCACTTCATCGCCAGGGTTCATCAATGCTTTCATTGCAACATTCATACCGCCGGCTGCTCCTACTGTCATGACAATATTTTTCGCCGAAAGTGTCGTTGCAAAACGACGATTGAGAGACTGCGCCACTGCATCACGAACATCTTCGTAACCGGAATTGTTCATATAGCCATGCACAAATACAGAATTTTCTTCTTTCAAAATCGCTTCAAAAGCTTTATTTACCGTCTCAGGTGCAGCCAAATTGGGGTTACCAAGACTAAAATCACATACATTCTCAGCACCATGAATTTCAGAAAGTTGCTTACCTTCTTCAAACATTTTACGAATTAATGAACTACCAGATACAAGATCAACCATTTTTTCAGCTATCATATTTTTTCCTCCTTTTTATGTATATTATACCTAAAACCGTAAGTAATAACTTACGGTTTTAGGTCATGGTTTAACTAGCGATTGGATCTACGCCAAATGTTTTGTTTTTGTGCTTCTTTTATCAAATCATCTCTAAAATCAGGATGAGCAAGAGAAATTATCATTTCCGCACGCTCCCAAGTTGAACGTCCTGCTAGATTTACACACCCATATTCACTTACGATATAGTATGCTTGTGTACGAGGTGTTGTAATAATATCTCCACCCGTAAATTTCGGAAGAATTCTTGAATGCATCTGACCCGCTTTGTCCGTAAATGTTGATGCTAAGCAGATAAATCCTTTTCCACCAGGTGACATAAAGGCACCCGTAGTAAAGTCAAGCTGACCACCTGTTCCCGAAATATGACGCACGCCTGAACTTTCGGAAGAAACCTGCCCATACAAATCAATACCAATACAGCTATTAATAGAAATCAGTCCATCCATTTGTGCCATTACGTCCGGACTATTTACATAATCCATCGGGAATGAAATAAGTCCTCTGTTATCTGCAACCCAGTCATACAACCTCTGAGATCCTAAAGCGATACCAAACACACCTTTATCTTTGTGCAGAGTTTTACGGCTGTTATCTAATTTTCCAGCTTCGTATAAATCCACAAAAGCATCAGAAAGTAATTCTGTATGCATACCCAGATGTTTCAAATCCGATTCAGCAATCAAATTACCAACAGAATTTGGCATACCGCCAATACCCAACTGAACAACTGCACCATCAAACAAATGTGGCATAATCTGGTGTGCAATTTTTTGATCAATTTCTGTTGCTTTTGGCACAGGTAGTTGTGACAACATTGGATGCTCACCTTCTACAACAAAGTCTACCTCTGAAATATGAATACAATCATCTTTACCACCATACACATTTGGTAAATTTTCATCTACCTCCAAAATGACAATGTCAGCCACATCAACAATTGCTTTTGTTGTACAGTTCGACAAAGAAAAACTAAAGTATCCAAGTCTATCCATCGGCGCAACCGAAATCATAGCCACATTTACAGTTAGAAATTTTCTGTAATACTCCGTCTCATTTCTAAACAGCATTGGTGTATAGTAACAAAGTCCTTCATCACAAAGTTTTCTTTCATAGCCAGAACAATGCCAACTTTGATATGTAAATGTTTCCTGCGCCCGGTCTTGTTCTACAATCTGAAGAGGTCTTAGCACGAGATTACCTCTTACCTTAACATCTTTTAGCTCGCCCCTTCTTTTTGCAAGTGCGTAATCCAAAAGATAAGGCATACCAACACCTGTACCATAGTCTACCCAATCTCCATCTTTTACCACTCTAACTGCCTCTTCAGGTGTTTTCAGTTTTGACTGGTATTCTTGATAAAACCGATTTAAACTCATAGCATACCTCCAATTCGCTTAAACAATTGCATCCATACCACGGCGCATTGCTTCTATATTCATATCAATAAAAGCAGGCTTCACATTTTTTCTAACAATTGTTTCCCAGTCAATGTTTTCCAATCCCATGGATTTAATAATTGTGCCTAGTAAAATAATATTTGCAACCTTTGCATTGCCCATATCCATAGCCATTTTTGTCGCATCCAATACAATTGTTTTAGCGTATTTTTGAATTTCTTCAATTGCAGCTACTGGATAATCCGCATCACCTGTAAGAATAGGCATAGAAGGCATTTCATGTGTATTGACAACAACCATACCGTTTGGCTTTAAATACTGAAGTTCACGCAATGCTTCCATTTTTTCAAAGGAAACCAAAAGATCAGCTTCACCAGGATTAATTGTTGTTGATTCAACCTTTTCGCCATAGCGTACATGGGAGGAAACACTGCCTCCACGCTGTGACATCCCGTGAATTTCGCTCATTTTCACATCATACCCAGCTTCCATGAGCCCCTGTGTTAAAAGCTTTGCTGCCAAAATCGTTCCCTGACCACCTACACCAACTAATAAAACATTCTTTACCATAATCTTACGCCTCCTTCCATTCAATTGCATCCTTAGGACATAACTGACTACATACGCCACAGCCAACACACTGAATTGTATCAATAACAGCTTTTTTCTCTTCATTTTTGAAGCTAATTGCAGGACAACCACACTTCATACACATCTTACAACCGATACAGTTTCCTACATTTACTGTCATTTTCTTCGTAAATGCACCTGGGAACTGTTCTTTGTCTTCTTTAGAGAATTTCTTTAGTGCACAAGGCCATTTTGTGATAATTACGGAAGGTTCATCCAAATCAATATAAGAGTTCAAAACACGATTCATCTCTGCTAAATTGTTAGGATCTACCACACAAATATGTTTAATACCCATAGCACGAACAATGCCTTCGATATCAATTTCTGTTGCCGGTTCGCCTTTTGCGTTATATCCCGTACTAGGATTTTCCTGGTGGCCAGTCATACCTGTGATACGGTTATCTAAAATCACACTAACTGTGTTGCTATTATTATACACTACATCCATCAAAGAAGCGATACCTGAATGCAAAAATGTTGAGTCGCCCATTACAGATACTACTTTTTTCTTTTCGTCCGTCATATTAAACACTTTTTGTGCGCCATGACCAATACTAAAGCCACCACCCATGCAGATCAAACTGTCTGTTGCGTCATA
>JBKEAS010000190.1:0-1755 GCA_047972635.1 Anaerotignum sp. | reverse complement strand
GACAATTGGGTGTAGGATGGTATATACTTTTTGAGTATAAAAGCGGTTTTTTTCCGCTTATGAGAACAATGAGAATGGAGATGAAACCCATGCAGAGAATTAGAACAATCGAAACACGTGATCTTAAAACGAGCGTAGCTGTTGGTGGCTGTGGCGAATGCCAAACATCTTGCCAGTCTGCTTGCAAAACATCTTGTGGTGTTGCAAATCAGCCTTGTGAGAGCAAACAAAAGTAAGCTTAAACGGATTGACAACGGACTGCCGCCTTCATTTTAGCAAGGTGGCATTTTTCGTATAAGGCGAAGAGTTAAGGGTGATAACCCTTGCAGGGTATTAGGGACGGAGTCCCTAAGGCCTTGCCCTTAGCCCTTTTAGAAAGGATTGGATAAAAAGTGGTACATCAGTATAAATTAAACGGGTATAATATTGTGTTGGATACTTGTAGTGGGTCTGTCCATGTGGTGGATGAGGTTGCTTACGAGATGATCCAGATGTTTGAGATAAAAAGTAAAGCCGAAATAAAAAAAGAGCTATTGCTTAAATTTAAGGACCAGATAGACGTAACGCCAGAGGAGATCGACCTTTGCTTTGAGGATATTGAGCACTTGGTAAGTTTGGGCAAGCTGTTTAGCAAAGATGAGTACGAAGGCATTGCTGCGGATTTTAAAAATAAGAACGATGTGGTGAAGGCACTTTGCTTGCACGTTGCACATACTTGTAATTTAAATTGTAGCTATTGCTTTGCTAGCCAAGGCAAGTATCAAGGCGACGACGCACTGATGTCATTTGAAGTGGGCAAGCAAGCCTTGGATTTTTTGATCGCACATTCCGGCAGTAGAACCAATTTGGAGGTTGATTTTTTTGGCGGAGAACCTTTGATGGACTGGAGCGTGGTAAAACAATTGGTCGCTTATGCCAGAGAACAAGAGCCGATACATCATAAAAAATTCCGTTTTACGCTAACTACAAATGGCGTTTTGGTTAATGATGAAGTGATCGCATTTGCAAATAAAGAAATGCATAACGTGGTATTATCCTTAGACGGTAGAAAGGAAATCCACGATCACTTGCGTAAAACAAATTCGGGCGAGGGCAGTTATGACTTGATTTTGCCAAAGTTTAAAGAGTTTGTGGAAAAACGTGAGGGTAAGGGGTACTATATGCGTGGTACATTTACGCATAATAATGTGGACTTTACAAACGATATTTTCCACATGGCGGATATGGGCTTTAAAGAGCTTAGCATGGAGCCTGTTGTTTGCGACCCGTCCGACCCGTTTGCTTTGACGGATGAGGATCTGCCAAAGCTATTTGAGCAATATGAAATCCTTGCCAAGGAAATGATTAGACGTAAAAAGGCAGGCAACGGATTTGAATTTTACCACTATATGCTTGACTTGACAAATGGCCCATGTGTATATAAAAGGATTTCCGGCTGTGGTTCGGGAACAGAATATATGGCGGTGACACCTTGGGGCGAGTTATTCCCCTGCCATCAATTTGTAGGGGATGCAGCGTATAGCCTAGGCAATATTTGGGACGGTGTCAAGAACAAAGACGCACAAGACGAGTTCCGCTATTGCAACGCTTACGCTAGGCCAGAATGTAGGGATTGTTGGGCAAAATTATACTGCTCCGGTGGTTGTGCGGCAAACGCTTACCATGCAACAGGCAGTATCCAAGGGGTTTTTGAATATGGCTGTGAGCTTTTTAAAAAGCGTATGGAATGTGCCCTTATGATGAAAGTTGCTGAAA
>JBKEAS010000053.1:0-7509 GCA_047972635.1 Anaerotignum sp. | reverse complement strand
ATAAGGCTCTGTTACATATTCTTTCAAATAAGGGCTGTCAACAAGGATAACCTTGTCTGCACCGTAGTGGTACAATTTTTCAACTTCGCCTTCAATTTCATGACCCAATAAGACAGCTACTCCTTCTTCTTTCAAATCTTCTTTCAATCTGGTGGATTCGCCGATCAATTCAAGACCTACGTTCTGAACTTTTCCGCTTCTCTGTTCAATCACTACAAAAATACCTTTACTCATTGTAAGGTTTCCTCCTTAATATTATCAGCATCACTTGGGAAGTGCTTCGAGCGCACTTAGATAATAAATTTTTCTTCCAATTTTTTCACAATTGCCTCTACCGCCTGTTCCGGGGTAACGTCGCTTAATATTGTGCCCGTACCTTTCATTTCCTTTGTAAAGGACTTAAACACATTGGTAGGGGATCCCTTCAAACCGATCATATCTAATTCTAACTGGTCTTTTAATTCTTCAAAACCGATGGCTTTGATTTCTTTTTGATACGCTTCAAAAACACCACCTACAGACATATATCTAGGTTCTGCCAATTCAGCAATGGCTGTCAAAAGGCAAGGTGTTTTGATTTTAATGATGTGATAACCATCTTCATACTGTCTTTGAACAACAACGTAATCCTCTTTTGCTTCTTTTACTTCTTCCACATAAGAAACCTGAGGGATTTCCAGTTTTTCAGCAATCTGAGGCCCAACCTGAGCTGTGTCGCCATCAATTGCCTGGCGGCCTGTGATGATTACGTCATAACCAATTTTCTTTACAGCCGCAGCCAAAATGCCAGATGTAGCGTAAGTGTCAGAACCGCCAAATTCTCTAGCCGAAACCAAATAAGCCTCATCACAACCCATAGCCAAAGCCTCTCTTAATGCAACTTCCGCCTGAGGAGGTCCCATCGTAACTACAGTTACAGTACCACCCACTTCTGCTTTCATTTGAAGTGCAGCTTCGATACCTGTTTTGTCATCATGGTTGATAATAGAAGGAACACCATCACGGATTAATGTACCTGTTTTCGGATCAATTTTAACCTCAACTGTATCTGGTACCTGTTTAATACAAACAACTATTTTCATCGGAAAGTTTCTCCTTTCAAATCGGTCAATATTTTTTTAAAATCTATGATAAATCAAATTATTTTAGGCCCATCCAACTAGAAATAACAATTTTTTGCACTTCAGATGTGCCTTCATAAATTTCTGTAATCTTCGCATCACGCATCATTCTCTCGATAGAATAATCTCTCGTATAGCCATATCCACCGTAAAGCTGTAAACATCTTCTTGTTACATCACTTGCTGTGGAGCCTGCCAAATATTTTGCCATTGCAGACAAGTGAGAGTAAGGTCTATGTGCATCTTTTTCGCAAGCTGCTTGGTATACCAACAATTTCACAGCTTCTACTTTCGCTGCCATATCAGCAAGTTCAAACTGTGTATTTTGAAATTGACCTATTTTCTTTTTAAACTGTTTTCTTTCCATAACGTATTTCACACATTCTTCAATTGCACCCTCAGCAATACCCAATGCCTGTGAAGCAATACCAATACGTCCGCCATCCAAAGTTTGCATTGCAACCTTAAAGCCTTGGCCTTCTTTGCCCAAAAGGTTTTCTTTTGGAATGCGACAATTTTCAAAGATCAATTCGCAAGTTGCGGACCCACGAATACCCATTTTTCTTTCCTTGTTTCCAATTGTAAATCCAGGTGTGTCCTTTTCTACGATAAACGCAGAAATACCACGGTTACCCTTAGATTTATCAGTCATTGCAATAATTACATATATTTCGGAATAGCCAGCGTTTGTAATAAATACTTTTGTGCCATTTAGCACATATTCATCTCCATCAAGAACCGCTGTTGTTTGTTGCATAGAAGAATCTGTCCCAGCGCTAGGTTCTGTTAAGCCAAAGGCACCTAGCTTTTCGCCTGTGCAAAGAGGTACTAGATATTTTTGTTTTTGCTCCTCTGTACCAAACGCATAAATAGGACCTGCACACAAAGAGGTATGTGCCGACACAATTACAGCTGTTGTTGCACATACTTTTGCAAGTTCTTCCACCGCCATAGAGTACGCTAAATAATCGCCACCAGCACCACCATATTCCTTAGGAAATGGAATGCCCATAAAACCGAACTTTGCCAACTTACTTACTGTCTCTACAGGAAATCTTTCTTCCTCATCAAGCTCTTCTGCCAAAGGTTTAACCTCTGTTTCGGCAAACTTTTTGTATAGATCTCTCAACAAAACGTGTTCTTTAGAATAGCCAAACTCCATAACTTGTTCCTCCTCAAATCGATTTCATGCTTTTGCAATGTAGTTATTACTTTGTTATTACTTTGTTATTACTTTGTCATTACTATTTTATCAGCAATTCTTATACCAATCAAGCAAAAACCTAATTGTTTACACAAAAAACAGTGTACTTCTTGTTATTCATTAAAAACCATGCTACACTAAAAAATATTTTCAATTCGTCCCAAATGAATATAGTAAAAAACTATATAAAAAGAAAGGAACCCAACATGCGTACAAGTAAAAACATAATTATAAAAGTAACACTAACCGTTTTCTTCTGCTCTATGTTGGCTGCGGTAAGCTACGCTACCTCTTCTACCACAAGCATCTATATCAACAACGAAAAAGTTGTATACTCCTCACAAAGCGGCATGCCTTTTACCGATGAAAAAGGCAATATGCAAGTGCCTTTAAGGGCAACCATGGAGGCCTATGGCTGCAAAACAACTTGGAGCGAAAAGGAACAAACTGTTACCCTAAGCAAGCAAGAAACTATAGTTAAGGTTCCCATTGGAAAACCTTATCTCTCCATTAACGGTATACAAAAAAATATAGCGACCTCCGCAATGATAAAAGACGGGCGCACCTATCTGCCCATTCGCCCCGTTTTAGAATCATTTGGTGCCACCGTTTCTTGGGACGAAGCAAAAAATGCAGTTATGATTAACAAAGAAGCAAATGCTTTCGAACAGCTTGATGTGCATTTTATTGATGTTGGTCAGGCTGATGCCATCCTAATTGACAATCAAGATTTTGAAGTTCTGATCGACGCAGGTAATAATAAAGACGGGCAAACTGTCGTGTCTTACCTAAAACCCTACCTCGATGGCCCTTTAGACCTTGTCATTGGCACCCACCCAGATGCCGACCATATAGGCGGGTTGGATGATGTACTAAACGCCTATAACGTATCAAAGATTATTGATAGTGGCGACGCAAAAGACACAAAAACATATGAGGACTATTGGACAGCTGTAAAAAGCGAACCCAACTGCGATATCGTCTTTGATGAAAACCTAACCATAGATTTAGGAAACAATGCAACGCTCACAATCATCGAAACAGGTGACGGATATGAAGATAGTAACAACAACAGCGTTGTTGCCGAATTAAATTACGGTGACATATCTCTTTTATTAACAGGCGATATGGAAAATTCGGCAGAACAAGCCTCTCTTTCTAAGTTTCACAAAGTAAACGTGCTAAAAGCCGGACACCATGGCTCCGCAACCTCATCGTCACAAAACACACTAAACATTTTACAGCCAGACTATGTCGTCATATCTGCTGGCACAAACAACAGCTATGGGCATCCGCATCAGGCTGTGTTACAGCGTTATCTTGACAGCGGTGCCACAGTGTATGGAACATTTCGAAGTGGAACCATCATCATGTCTACCGATGGAAATACCGTTTCTTTTAACACAAACCGCAACATAACATTAAGCGATGCCGGTGCGGCAGCTTGATTAGGTTTTTATAAACACCTATAAAAAGGGCATCATCCAAAACGGATGATGCCCTAAAAATATATTGATTTTTATTTTTAAAAAAACTACTTATTCTCTACCAAGGATTTCCATAAACTCATCCCCGGTAATCGTTTCTTTGTCTAAGAGATATGCTGAAATTTCGTCCAATTTCTCTCTGTTTTCAGAAATGATTT
The DNA here is from genome assembly GCA_047972635.1 of Anaerotignum sp. Classification (GTDB taxonomy): domain Bacteria; phylum Bacillota; class Clostridia; order Lachnospirales; family Anaerotignaceae; genus Chakrabartyella. The sequence continues at coordinate 3,539 of JBKEAS010000053.1, read as the reverse complement.
TATACGCCTGATCATGGGCATCCTTAACAATCTGAATAACTTCCTTATCAATCTTTGTTGCCGTTTCATTTGAGCAAGCCAAAGACGTATCTCCACCAAGGTACTGATTGCTCACCGTTTCCAATGCAACCATACCAAATTCATCGCTCATACCATAGCGAGTAACCATTGCTCTTGCAATCTTTGTCGCCTGTTCAATATCATTTGATGCGCCAGTGGTAATAGAATTAAACTGAATTTCTTCTGCAACACGTCCACCTGTGAACACAGCAATTTTGTTAAAGGCACTTTCTTTATCCATCAAAAAGTGTTCACCCTCTTCAACCTGCATGGTATAACCCAACGCCCCAGAGGTTCTAGGAATAATGGTGATTTTATGCACTGGTGCTGATTTTTTTTGTTTTGCAGCCACCAACGCATGACCAACCTCATGGTAAGCAATAATTTCTTTTTCATGCTTAGAAACAACCATTCCTTTTCTTTGATACCCAGCCAAAATAACTTCAACACTTTCTTCCAAGTCACTTTGGTTAACCAAAGAACGTCCCATCCTAACGGCACGCAAAGCACCTTCATTGATAATATTGGCAAGCTCTGCACCAGAAGCGCCAGAGGTTGCCCTCGCAATAGCGCCAAAATCTACAGATTCCTCAATTTTAACTTTTTCAGAATGAACCTTAAGAATTGCTTCTCTGCCTTTCATATCAGGCAGTTCCACAGGCACACGTCTATCAAAACGGCCAGGACGAAGCAATGCACTATCTAATGTCTCCGGTCTATTTGTTGCTGCCAAAATGACAACGCCTTTTTTGGCGTCAAAACCATCCATTTCTGTCAAAAGCTGATTTAGGGTTTGTTCTCTTTCGTCGTTGCCACCCATGCCTTTGCCACTATCTCTTTTCTTACCAATGGTATCGATTTCATCAATAAACACAATACAAGGTGCTTTTTCGTTGGCCTGCTTAAACAAATCTCTCACCTTTGCAGCACCCATACCTACAAACATTTCAACAAACTCGGAACCAGATATCGAGAAAAATGGTACACTCGCTTCACCTGCAACTGCCTGTGCCAAAAGCGTTTTACCCGTTCCCGGAGGGCCCACAAGCAAAGCACCTTTTGGCATTTTTGCCCCAACTTCAGTATATTTTTCTGAATTATGTAGGAAATCAACAATTTCACCCAGTGCCTCTTTTGCCTCATCTTGCCCTGCAACGTCGGCAAAAGTCATGCCCGTTTGTGCCTTTACATAGACTTTTGCATTTGACTTGCCAAAAGCCATAGCATTACCACCCATACCGCCTGCTTTTTTCATCATTTTATTGATCACAAATCGCCAGAACAAACTAAAGATAATCAACATGATGAATGTGCTTACCCAAGGAGAAACTTCTTTTGGCTTCACTTCATTAAATTTAACATCTGCGTCGTCCAAACGATCCACAAGCATAATATCCTGCATACGACTTGTTATATACACCGTTTCAGATTGTGGAGAAACTTCCGTTTCAACCGCTGTATCATCCTTTAAGAGATAATAAATAGTGTCTTCATTTACTTGCACTTCGCTGATGTTTTTATCCTCTAATTCGTCTAGGAAAATATCATAGGTTACCGTTTCCACTGAATTTTTGGCAATCAAGGGTAATAAAAATACATTAATTGCTGTCATGATGATAATTGCCATGAACCAATAATAAATAAAAGGCTTCTTTTTGTTTTCAATTTCCATACATTTTCACTCACTCTCTTTTTTCTAACATATCCAAGAAATCACATCGTGCTTTCATGTGCAACAAAATGAATGTTGCATTCATTTCTTTCCTTCTTAGAAATCTACATATAAGATCTCTTTTCAATCGCAATTTTTATAAGATTTACAACAAATCCCAAATCGCTAGAACCCTAATTAGTATAACATCCTAGCAATTTGGGGTCAACAGCAATTGCCTCAAACATCCTGTTTTCGCTCAATATCAACACCTAAAGCTCGTAATTTTTCATCTATCTTATAATACCCTCTCTCAATATGGTGAATTTCACCAATCTCTGTTTCCCCCTTTGCTGCCAAAGCCGACAAAATCAGTGCCGCACCCGCTCTTAAATCCGTCGCCCGTACCTTGCTCCCTGTCAGCTCTTCGACTCCTTCAATTACAGCATTTCTGCTATCAATTCGAATGTCTGCACCCATACGTTGCAATTCTCCAGCGTGAATAAAGCGATTTTCAAATACGGTTTCCGTAATAATACTTGTCCCCTTCGCCACAGTCATAAGACTCATAAATTGTGCTTGCATATCCGTCGGAAAGCCAGGAAAAGGCATCGTCTTTAACTGTAACGGTTGCAGCTTCCCCTTTCTATATACATGAAGCCCTTTTGGAACGGCTTCAATTTTTACATTACATTCTGCAAGCTTTGCAATCACGGGCTTTAAATGTTCTTCTTTAATGTTTTCTAAAATAATATCTCCACCTGTAATGGCTGCCCCAACCATAAACGTCCCTGCTTCAATTCGATCAGGAATGACACGATGCCTTGCACCACCCAGTTTGCCTACCCCGTTGATTTCAATTGTATCTGTACCCTCACCTTGAATATCTGCCCCCAGTGCCTGCAAAAACTCAGCCAAATCAATAATTTCGGGTTCTGCTGCCGCGTTCTCAATAACCGTTTTCCCTTTGGCAAGTACCGCTGCCATCATAATGTTTTCTGTTGCTCCAACACTTGGAAAATCAAGATAAATCGTTTCGCCTTTTAGCCTCTTAGCCACCAAATCAATCGTTCCATGTTCTTGTTGGCTCTTAACACCCATATAATGAAACCCCTTTAAATGCAAATCAACCGGCCTACTCCCAATTTGACAACCACCCGGTAACGGCAAATTAGCCTGCCCATATCTGGAAATAAGTGGCCCCGCCACAAGAAACGATGCTCTCATCTTTCCCGCTTGCTCATAGCAACTCTCTAATGTATGCAATTCTTCTGCATGAATTGCGATACATTCTTTTTCCATATCGTAATCAATTTTTGCTCCAAATCCTCTCATCATCTCTAACATATTTATAACGTCAGTTAGCGGAGGTACATTTTCAATATAGCACGGCTCAGAAGTCAATAAACAAGCAGCAAGAATTGGTAATGCCGCATTTTTTGCACCACTAATTCTCACTGCTCCCCTAAGAGCATCTGTGTGCCGAATGATAAATTTTTCCATACCTATCCCTCGCATTCTTTAAAAATAGATTAATGCCATGTTAGTATGTCCGTTTGTTTCTATTACAACCTATAAAATATCAGCCGTTTTTGTAAATTTTTTGTTTATTTTCTATCTTTACAGAATAAAAACTTCTGTTATAATAATTACAGACCCTGCGGATGTAGTTCATCGGTAGAATGAGAGCTTCCCAAGCTTTAGAGGTGGGTTCGATTCCCATCATCCGCTTTTTTGTAGTATTGCCCGATTTAGCTTGAATATATCAAAAAGCCTTGTAAATTCAACGAAAAATGAAATTTTAAAAATTTGTCTTGTGATACAAAAC
>JBKEAS010000031.1:0-2003 GCA_047972635.1 Anaerotignum sp. | reverse complement strand
GATTTATATAATAACGCAGATGCCTTTTGGGGGAGTATGTATTACAAAATGGCACAATTGCCCACACAAGCCATTCATATAGCAATGAATGAGCTGTCAAACCATGATCATTCTCGTTTTTTGACAAGAACAAATCGTCAGTTAGGACGTTTGGATACAAATGGTTCCGAGGCTGCGGAAGCAGATATTCGTCTGTCAGTCATGAGAGAGGCTGTTTTATTTCAAATGACTTGGGTTGGATTGCCTACGATATATTACGCAGACGAAGCCGGGGTTGCGGGGTGGACAGATCCTGATAACCGCAGAACTTTTCCATGGGGAAAAGAAAATATAGAGCTGATTGCATTTCATAAAGCTTGCATTCGACTTCGTAAGGAAAATGAAGCGTTACGTTTTGGTTCGGTAAAGCAATTGTTTGGGGAATATGGCATTATTTCTTATGGAAGATTTACGGAACAAAATAAATGTGTGACTGTTTTAAACAACAACGAATGTTTAAGAGAAATTTATATTCCTGTATGGCAAATTGGTGTCAAAGAAAATGGAAGAATGAAGATTTTGTTATTTACAAAAGAAGATGGTTTTTCTAACAAAAGTAAAACTTATGTAGCAGAAAATGGTCATCTTTGCGTATCATTGCCACCTAAAAGTGGGATTTTATTAAAGGAAGTGTAGAAATGGATTGGAATATTATTTTTGAGGATGATGTAATGCTTGTGGCAAGAAAACCTCAAGGGATGCCAACGCAAGCAGATAAGACGGGAGATTTGGATTTATTGTCGGATTTGGAAAAGTATTGTGGGCATTCTCTGGGTCTGGTTCATCGTTTGGATAGACCTGTTGGGGGACTTCTTGTTTTTGCAAAAACAAAAAATGCAGAAACGGTTTTTGCGAAACAAATGCAAGATGGCACATTAAAAAAACGATATCGCGCGGTTCTTTGTGGCGAATTGGCTACCAAACAAGGGACTTTGACTGATTTTTTGAAAAAAAATATGAGAACGAATTTATCAGAGGTTGTTTCAGAAAATGTGCAATCAGCAAAGCGAGCTGTTTTGCAATATGAAGTTTTGGAAACAGCTATCATTGATGGGGAATGTTTCAGTTACGTGGAAATTAGGTTAGAAACGGGAAGACACCACCAAATTCGTGTGCAAACCTCTCATATGGGTGCACCAATTTGGGGAGACAAAAAGTATAATCCAAAGTTTCAACGAGGTGCACGCACGGAAATAGCACTTTGGGCATACGCTTTGTCAGGGGTACATCCTACGACAAAAAAACCTTTTGTTTTTTACGATTTACCGATAGAAGGTGCTTTTGAGTTTTTTACTGGAAAATGATAAAACAGTTTTGCTTTTTTCAAATATGTGTATTATAATGTGTGTATTGTATTTTAAAGTAGACAAATGGAAGATATGACATGATTTTTGGAATTGCTTTATGATATCGTTCGTATAATTATTTAAAATGAGAAAAAGAATAGAGGGACTGAAAGGTTCTTTTATTTTAAGAATGTCTTTGGCAATCACGTACATCGGTGGCTAACAGACTAAGGAGGTTTGAAAATATGGAAAGTAAATATACAAAAAAGGCAAAAGACGTTTTAGCAAGGGCACAAGAGGCGGCTTTAAAACTTGGCAATAAATATGTGGGTACAGAACACATTTTGTTAGGGTTGACGCTTGTTAAAGATAGTGTTGCGGCAAACGCACTAGAAACATTAGGCGTTACCTACCATCAAGTTATGGATAGAATTGTTACGATGAATGAATTTAACAAGAATTTTTATGTTCCCGTGGATTACACCCCTAGAGCAAAGAGGGTTGTGGAATTTAGTAAGCAAGAAGCGTTAAGAATGGGCATGAATTATATAGGAACGGAGCATATATTACTTTCTTTAATTGAAGAGGATGATAATATTGCGACAAAGATTTTAAAAGATTTGAATGTGCATCGTCAAAGAATATATGTTGATATTATGAACATGTTAGGTGGAAATG
>JBKEAS010000003.1:0-2341 GCA_047972635.1 Anaerotignum sp. | reverse complement strand
GGCTTGCACCACCCTTCACTTTGTCACCCAAAACAAGAACCGCCAAAAATAACACTGCCGTTGCCAATTTTAACAAGTTTGCCGGAAGCCCCATTGTAATCGCAATTTGGATACAAATTTTATAAAACACACTACCCACCAAAACAGCCGTCGTGCCCTTTACAAAACTAAGATTTCGAAACAACGTCGTTCCAATAATAACTGTAGCCAAACCAAATACCACCTGACCTGTACCCATGGTACTAGAAAAGGCTCTTTGCTCTTGACAAACCACACTGCCACACAGTGCAACCAATGCATTGGCAATAACCAACCCTAAAATTTTCATCGAGCCTTTATCTTTTGCTAAAGTAGTCACAAGTGTGCTATTATCACCTACTGCACGCAACAATAAGCCACTTTTTGTTTTTAAGTATTGGTCTAATATAACTTTTACAACCAAGGCAAGGATTAATGCAACAAAAAATTTGCGATATATCAAAGACATAGATCCAAAAATTGTCATTACTGGCCCTGCAGTAAAAATCGTATCAATGGTACGTTCTACTGCAAGATTTGACCCTGCAATTTGTAGATTAATAGAAAACAAAGCAGTCATGGTAATAATACCTGCCAATAAGTCACGCACGCCTAACCTAACGTGCATATACCCTGTTGCAAAACCCGCTAAAGCACCAATGGCAAACGATAGCAAAAGCACCACATAAGGATTAACTCCATTTAGTAAAAACACCGCCGTAACAGCAGCACCCAAAGGAAAACTACCGTCAACCGTTAAATCCGGAAAATCCAGTATTTTATAGGTGATAAAAACACCATACGATAACAAAGCATAAATAAAACCTTGTGTCAGCGTACTGATTAACAACTCAACAAAAGCCATACTATAAACCTCTTTCTATTTCATTTTCCAAAAAAACCCAGAAAACAACTTAATTTGTCACTTCAATTGCCTCTTTTGCAATTTCTTCTGGAACAATAATGCCGAAGTCTGCCAACACCTGAGAATTTATATAAGTATCAAAACTTGAAATTGTTTCAAAAGGCATTTCTTCCGCCTTCGCTTCACCCTTTAAAATTTTTGCAGCCATAGCACCTGTTTGTTTGCCTAATGCAACATAATCAATACCTGCCGAAGCCACACAACCCAATTTTACCTGCTCAATTTCACTACCATAAACAGGAATATTGGCATCACTTGTTTTCTCTAAAATAGAAGGCAATACACCTACTACATTATTATCTGTCAAGTTTGAAATACAATCCACACCTTTTGCAATTAGCGTATCCGCCGCTTGCAATACCTCTGACTGGAGTGTTACACCAATGGCTTCAATTGTAAAACCATATTCAGGTGCTTTTTCTGTATATTCTGCGATTGCAGAAACAGAATTTGGCTCGCTTGTCGTGTAAAGAATACCAATTGTTTCTGCTTCTGGTTGCAATGCACGAATTAATTCAAGCTGTGCTTCTACAGGAAGTTTATCGCTAGTTCCTGTGATATTTCCTGTGTCCAGCTTCGCTTGGACAGGGTCTGTAATTGCAGTGAAAATAACAGGAATGTTTTTATCTTCTGCCGCTGCGTAGCAAGCTGTCGCCGAAGGTGTCGCAATTGCACACATAAGCGCTACATTGTTAGCAGAAAAATTCTGTGCAATCTGCATTGCAATCGTATCGTCAAATCCAGCATTTTGTTCGTCGATTTTATAGTCAACACCTTCAACCAAGCCACTCTCTTCCAACCCTAGCAAAAATCCTTCTTTACAGTTATCTAAAGATGCATGCTGTCCATACTGCGAAATACCAATTACAGGCACAGTTGCACTATCACCTTCTGCAACTTCCCCATTGCTACCACAAGCCGTTAAAGCCGTCATACCCAATAATAGACCAATTGTTAATGCTAAAAATTTTTTCATAGTTCTCTCTCCTTTTCATTTCACTTTTTTTATTTTCCTCTAATCTAAACCTATATAATCGTCTAAAAAAATATCGCAAATTCCATTTTTTTTACAAAATAAAAAGCCCTATCCCCCTTATACATGGGACAAGACTTCAAAATCCTGCGATACCACCCAAATTGACGACAAAATCGTCCACTCGCTCACTGTACGAATATACAGTCCGTCTGGATAACGGGTACGGTTCCCGTCGGGTGCTACTTGCCGAAGCTTTCGCCCGCCCTCATAAGTCCATTCGCCTAACGCCCAACTGTTGCAATCTCACCACCTGCAACTCTCTGAAAGCGGAACAAAAAGGTTACTCCTCTTAATCATCGGTTTTTTAGATACAATAAGTATACCACTCTGATTTAAAATGTCAATGATATTTATGCTTTTTT
>JBKEAS010000340.1:0-1842 GCA_047972635.1 Anaerotignum sp. | reverse complement strand
CATAGTTTTTCAGCCACATCAAGTACATGGGTGGAAAAGAAAATAGCCGAACCCTCTTCACACATTTTTTTCATCATGTTTTTTAATTTCAAAGTTGCTACTGGATCAAGACCAACAAAGGGTTCATCCAACAATAATAATTTTGGGCTATGAATTAAGGCAGAAATAATAACCAGTTTTTGTTTCATACCATGAGAATAAGAAGAAACTAAGTCTCCTAAACTGTTGGTTATTTCAAATTCATCTGCATAATATTTTATTTTTTCTTCTCTTGTTTTTGTATCAATAAAAAAAACGTCCGCGATAAAATTCAAATACTCAATTCCCGTAAGATGCTCGTAAATATCTGGATTATCTGGAATGTAGGCAAGCATGGATTTACACTTAATCTCTTCCTTTTTCACATCACACCCATCAATAAATATTTCTCCAGACTCAAAATCCAATATTCCAGCGATTGCCTTGATGGTGGTGGTCTTACCTGCACCATTATGTCCTATAAAGCCATAGATATCTCCAGACTCTATAATAAGACTTAAATTATCCACAGCCTTCTTATTCCCTGCATAAGTTTTTGAAAAATTCCTAATTTCAACCAAATTTTTTTCCATCCCATTTTCCCTCCATTGTTTTATATGCACTATCGTTGTCAAAACGAATATGTCCTTCTTATTTGCTACTTTCTTCCAACATTTAAAATGCTATATTTTTTTAAGAGTAGGAATTCGTAATATATATTCTAATACCCGTGCATATCGCAGGTCTCCTGCGATACTGCTCAAATAAAAAGTTGAAAAATCTTTGATTTTTCAATCTAATACATATGCATTTCACAAGCTTTGCTTGTGAAACTGCTCAAATAAAAAGTTGAAAGATTTATCTTTCAATCTATTACCCATGCATATCGCAGGTTTCCTGCGATACTGCTTAAAATAAAAAATGAAAAATCTTTGTTTTTTCAATCTACACCTTCCACAAGGAAGAAGGTCAATACAAATATTAATTTTTTGAGTATGTTTAATTTAAGATGGTGAATTTGTTCAATATGCTTACCTACATACAAAGATACAAGGGTCAAAATACCTTTTGATCCCAACATCAGGTAAAAGAGTTGCCCGACAACTGAAATTTGTCGGACCCGAGCCTACGCATGTTTCGGTAGTTCCGTATTTATCTATTTTCACAACACAATCTGTCCCACTGCAACCTTAAACACCAAATAGATCATCATACATAAATATGCTATGTAATCCATTTTTTTGTATACCAAGGGCTTCATTTTCGTTCTACCTTCTCCACCTTGATAACATCTGGCTTCCATCGCCATTGCAAGATCATTGGCTCTTCGAAATGCAGAAATAAACAAAGGCACCAACAAAGGTACGAGTGCTTTTGCTCTGTTAATCATATTTCCGCTTTCAAAATCTGCACCTCTGGCAATCTGTGCCTTCATAATTTTATCTGTTTCTTCTAGTAATATTGGTATAAATCTAAGAGCGATAGACATCATCATTGCCACTTCATGCACTGGTACCTTAATTTTTTTCAAAGGATTTAACATTTTTTCCATACCATCTGTTAGATTGTTCGGTGTGGTTGTCAAAGTCATTATGGAAGAACCCATTATCAAAAACGTAAGTCGTACAGCCATAAAAAATGCCATTTTCAAGCCTTCTTTTGTAATTGTAATTTTCCAGACGGTAATAAGTGGTTCTCCTGGCGTCAGAAAAATATTAAATGTAACTGTTAAAATTAACAGGAATAGAATGGTCTTCATTCCTCTAACCATAAAGTGGAAAGGAACTTTGGAAAGTTTTATAATTAAAGCCAAAAAAAGTGCTG
>JBKEAS010000246.1:0-1587 GCA_047972635.1 Anaerotignum sp. | reverse complement strand
TCAAAGTTGTAGTAGTGTGGATTACGTCCAAATGCCCATTGGTGTGCATAGGATACTGCTCGTTCTCGGTTGTAGTTTATTTTTTTCATCAAGCTCACCTCATACTTTATAGTATGCAAGCCAGAGGGGATGGTGAAAGGATTTATGAGTGGGGTGTTTTTTCGGATTTTTGTTTTTATCAATAATTTAAAAATCCCGTAACATTAATATGTTACGGGATTTTTTTAGCCGTCTATTCTAATTTGTTCTATGATTTCTGCGATTGATTGATCGGCAATGGGTGTATCCACTTGGCAAGTACCAACTTGTTTGTGTCCGCCACCGCCGTATTTGAGCATAAGGCTACCAACATTTGTGTTTGATGTTCTATTTAATATGCTATACCCACAAGCGATTGCTACATTTAATTTATCACGCCCGTCAACAATCCAAAGAGATATGTTTTGTTCAGGATAAAGGCTATAAATTAAAAATCTGTTTCCGGTGTAGATGGTTTCAACATTTCTTAAATCAGAAACAATTAAGTTATCGTAAATTTTTGTATGACGCTGCACCATATCAATAAATTTTTGTTGCTGCTCAAAGTAGAGTTCAATTCTTTCGGCAACATCTGGATTTTTTAGAATTGTATCGATTTTATCAGTTCTGCATTGTTGCATCAATTCTTCCATGAGTTTATAGTTGGGAATTCTAAAATCTCTAAAGCGTCCAAGTCCTGTTCTAGGATCCATAATGAAGCCTAGTAAAATCCAGTCGGTGGGGTTTAAGATTTCGTCTTTTGTCAAATTACCAGAATCTACTTTATCACAAGCTACAACGAGTTCTTCAAAATGACCAAGTCTTTCTTTTCCACCATAATATTCGTAAATAATTCTAGCAGCACTTGGTGCAAGGCGGCTTTCGCCTTCAAACTGTTGGTCATCGCCAAGTCTTTCGCTTTCAGAAGAATGATGGTCAAACCACATTTTGCAACCTTTTAAATAGGGGATGTTTGCCATAATATCATTGTCAGTAACTTCTATTAAACCATCTTGTACATCTTTAGGGTGAACGAATTTCCACTCGTCAACCAGTCCGAGTTCAATAAGCATCGTTCCACAAGCCAATCCATCAAAGTCAGATCTTGTTAGTAATCTCATAAAAGCCTCCAAAATATATAAAATAATCACGTTACATTATTCTATCATATTTCATCGTTCAAAACAAATAAAATATGATAGAATGATAGAAGAAAATATGAGCTAAGCCAGAAAAAATTATGAAATGAAAATATTTTAATATCAAAATAAATGTTCTAAGTATCTTTATGGTGAAAGGCGTTTTACTATGATAGAATAGAAGTGAGAAAGGCGGATTTTTAACTTGAAAAAGCAAGCCGTCTTTTAGAAATAGAATGTTTGGCTAAGATGAAGATAAGGTTTGTTTCGGAACAACTGAAAGTGAGTGAAGTATGAAAAATTTTTCCCGTATTTATATAGAAATTACGAATGTGTGCAATTTGAGGTGCAGTTTTTGTATTGGCAATGTGCGTACATCCAGATTTATGGATGTTGATGAGTTTTCACATATTCTTGAACAAATAAAACC
>JBKEAS010000305.1:0-5653 GCA_047972635.1 Anaerotignum sp. | reverse complement strand
CAACAAACAATCAAAACAAGAACAGGTAGTATCAAATCAATTACTTTGCCTTTGCCTGTTACTACACTTTCTCCTGCGTCAGCATAAGTTCTTGAACCCGATGTAAAAAGATCATTATTTTCCTGTGCATTTTTTTCATGCAAGGACATAGGACCAAAATCAAAGTTTGTAATTGTCAATGTTAGAACAGTAACGATTGTTAATAATGCATAAAAGTTATATGGAATGGCACTGATAAACAAATCCAAACCATTTACGCCCTCTACCACGCCCGCAACCGCTGCCGCCCAAGACGAAATAGGTGCAATAATACAAATTGGTGCCGCTGTGGCATCAATAATGTATGCCAACTTTGCACGAGATATGTTATGGGTATCTGTGACAGGACGCATAACGCTACCAACTGTTAAACAGTTAAAATAGTCATCCACAAACACTAAAACACCCAATAAAAAGGTTGATAACAAAGCACCTTTTCTTGTTTTAATTCTTTCAGCGGCCCACGCACCATATGCCGCAGAACCGCCTGCTTTATTCATTACAGATACCATAATTCCTAACACCACTAGGAATACCAAAATACCCACATTCCAACTGTCAGAAAGTTTTGCCAAAAACCCACCTTCTGTTTCATTTGTAAAAATGGTGATATAAGCTTGATTTAGATCAAAATTGGTATAAAACAACGCACCCACCACAATACCTACAAATAGCGAAGAATAAACCTCTTTTGTAATCAACGCCAAAATAATGGCAACCAATGGTGGCACCAAAGACCAAAATGTTGCATACATACTACTAACTTGCCCTACTTCCGCTTCGCTTGCAAAAACAGTAACTGTCATCGCCATAGCCAAAACCAAAAATACTACGATCTTATTGATCGTGGGCTTTTGCTGTGTACTTCTCATGTCCCTTCCCCCTTAAAAACAATATTCTTTGTTACTTCCTTAAATTATCCGGAAACCTTCAACCGTAAATTGTATACAGACAACCCTTTTTACAGTTATTGTCTTGTCCACAAAAAAATAAGCCATGCAACGCATGGCTTCAGAAATATCCCAGTGATGTTTGGATGTTTCGTGTTTCCGATAGCGCTCCACATTCGTGACAGCACATTACATCTTTTGCAATGCACCAGCCAAGCTCTCTCAAGGCAGAGTAACCGACTTCGGCATTAACCCCTTTCCCCTCCCGTCACCTTGACATTTTACGAAGGACTACTCTTGGTCAACGCACCTCTATCTTACATTTGTTTCCTATTGGCAAAACCAACTGTCCTTCATATTTACCATACCATACCTATAAAAGTCAAGTCTTTTTGTCAAAAAGCACCTATATTCATCGTTTTTTGTCCATTATTGGTCTTTTTATCGTGACCTATTCCCTTTAATACAAAAAAATGGTATAGTATTTTAGTAAAACGAACCAATAAAAAAACAAAAAAAAATTAAGACACCTAAGGAGGTCATTTCTTATGTCAACACCACATATTTCAGCCCAAAAAGGCGAATTTGCAAAAACTGTTTTGATGCCAGGCGATCCACTTCGTGCAAAATTCATTGCCGAAACATTTTTACAAGACGCCGTTTTGGTCAATAATGTCAGAGGCATTCAAGGCTATACAGGCACTTATAAAGGCATCAAAGTATCTGTTATGGCAAGTGGTATGGGTATGCCCTCCATGGGTATTTATAGTCATGAACTTTTTTCCTTCTATGATGTAGAAAACATTATTCGCATCGGCTCTGCTGGTGCTTTTAACGATAAATTACAACTTCGTGACATCGTAGCCGGCATGGGTGCAAGCACAAATTCCAATTTTGTGGCGCAATATGAAGTCCCTGGCACACTTTGTAACTTAGCTGACTACGATTTGCTTACAACTGCAGTGGAATCTGCAAAAGAACTCGGCAAAGACTTAAAAGTGGGCAACATCCTATCTTCCGATACGTTCTACGATGACCGCGCAGACGTTATGACAAATTGGACAAAAATGGGTGTCCTTTGCGTAGAGATGGAAGCTGCCGCACTATACTTAAATGCAGCAAGACTTGGAAAGCGCGCCTTGGCACTGGTAACCATCTCCGACAAGCCTCTTACAGGAGAAGAAACCACCGCCGAAGAACGCCAAAACACATTCACACAAATGATGGAAATTGCCTTGGAAACAGCCTTAAAGATGGATAAAAAATAATAACAAACATCACACGAGGTATTTTAAAATCAATGCCTCGTGTTTTATTTTAAAAATACAAAAAAAAGCCAAAATCATTGACAAGACAGCCACTTTTCTGCTAAAATTACCCAGTCGGTGATTGAACGATTACGCTTCACCCAGAACTTATAAAAAAGCTTGCTTGATCCCGTCAGACGGGATTTTTTTATGCAAATTTCAATTTTTTCCCCGTTTCATAACGAAAATAACGATATTTTTTTAGGAGGTTTTCAACATGGCAGGAACAATTTCCAGAGGTATCAAAGCACCCATCATTCGCCAAGGCGATGATATCGTAAAAATCGTAGCAGACTCCGTTTTAGCAGCAGCTTCTGCAGATGGTTTCAAACTACAAGACCAAGATGTTGTTTGCGTAACAGAAGCCGTTGTTGCCCGTGCAGATGGCAACTATGCTTCAAAAGAGGACATCGCAGCTGATGTAAAAGCAAAACTTGGCGGCGAAACAATCGGCGTTATTTTCCCAATTCTTAGCAGAAACCGCTTTGCAATTTGCCTTAAAGGTATTGCACAGGGTGCAAAAAAGGTTGTACTTATGTTAAGCTATCCTTCCGACGAAGTGGGAAATCACCTTTTTGATATGGACCTTTTAGACAATAGCGGTGTCAACCCTTACACCGATGTGCTAAGCTTAACCGATTACAGAGATAAATTTGGCTTTATCAAACATCCATTTACCGGTGTTGATTACGTTGAATACTACAAAAATTTAATCGAAGAAGAAGGTGCGGAGGCAGAAATTATTTTCGCAAACCACCCCGAAGCAATCGTAAAATTTACAAAAAATGTACTTTGCTGCGATATCCATACAAGAGAGCGTTCCAAATCACGCATCTTGGCGCATGGAGGCGAAAAAGTTTATACACTAAGCGATATTTTAAACACATCCGTAAACGGAAGTGGCTTTAACCCTTCCTATGGTTTACTTGGCTCCAATAAAGCAACCGAAACAACCGTAAAGCTTTTCCCCAAAAATGCACAAACCATTGCAGAACAAATTCAAAAAGAACTCGTTGCACGCACTGGTGTTCATGTAGAAGCTATGATTTATGGCGATGGTGCATTCAAAGACCCTGTGGGCAAAATCTGGGAATTGGCTGACCCTGTTGTTGGTGCAGGTTACACAGACGGCCTTGTAGGCTTGCCTAACGAAGTGAAGCTAAAATATTTAGCGGACAATGACTTTGCTGACCTTTCTGGTGCTGCCCTTGAAGATGCCATTCGCAAACGCATCACACAAAAAGAAGCAGACCTCAAAGGCAACATGGTTTCCGAAGGCACCACACCCCGTCGCCTTACAGACCTCATTGGTTCTCTTTGCGACTTAACAAGCGGTAGTGGTGACAAAGGCACACCAATCGTCCTAGTACAAAACTATTTTAACAATTTCGCAGACTAAATCTGATCGATTAAATCTGTTCGACTAAATTTGCTATACCAAAAGGAGTGTTATGAAAACACTCCTTTTTTACCCCTATAAACAAAGGAGGATCCTCCCATGAATTTACCAACCGTCACACTAAAAAAAGGAGAAGGCCGTGTATTAAAATCCGGCGGACTTTGGATCTACGACAACGAGATAGCAAGCGTATCAGAAAACATTACCAACGGAGAACTGGTATCCGTCTTAGATTTTGACAGCTACCCCCTAGGCACAGGTTTTTATAACAATCATTCTAAAATCACTGTACGCATGATGACAAGAAATAAACACGCCATCATAGATACGGATTTTCTCCGTAGCCGTGTGGAATTAGCTTGGCAATACCGTAAAAAAACGGTAGACACCTCCTCATGTCGCCTTATCTTTGGCGAAGCAGATTTTTTGCCAGGGCTTATCGTAGATAAATTTTCCGACGTATTGGTTATACAATCTTTGGCACTTGGCATTGATAAAATGAAACATACCATTATTGACCTTCTAATAGACACACTAGAAAAAGACGGTATCTCCATCAAAGGTGTCTACGAAAGAAGTGACGCAAAGGTGCGTGAACAAGAAGGCATGGAACGCACAAAAGGCTTTTTAAGCAAAGAGCCTTTCGATACAAAAGTAGAAATTATTGAAAATGGCGTAAGCTACATTGTTGATGTGGCAGATGGGCAAAAGACAGGCTTTTTCCTTGACCAAAAATATAACCGTGCTGCCATCCAAAAACTTTGCAAGGATGCTGACGTTTTAGACTGCTTTACCCATACTGGCTCGTTTGCCTTAAATGCCGGAATTGCAGGGGCAAAAAGCGTTTTGGGTATCGATGCCTCACAGCTTGCTGTTGATCAGGCAAGTGAAAATGCAAAGCGAAACGGCTTAGAGAACATCGTCCATTTCCAATGCGAAGATGTATTTGAGCTTCTTCCCCGCTTAGAGGCAGAAGGGAAAAAGTTTGATGTGATTATTCTTGACCCTCCAGCTTTTACAAAATCCAGAAGCTCCATCAAAAATGCGATCAAAGGCTACCGTGAAATTAATTTACGGGCAATGAAACTCTTAAAAGATGGCGGATTTTTGGCAACTTGCTCTTGTTCTCATTTTATGAGTTACGAATTATTCACACAAACCATAGGACAAGCAGCGAAAAATGTGCATAAATCCTTACGCCAAGTGGAATATCGCACACAGGCACCAGACCATCCAATCCTTTGGGCGGCCGATGAGTCTTACTACTTGAAATTTTATATTTTCCAAGTTTGCCAAACCCCTTAATCTCTTACAAAAAAAAAGAAATAGGCGATGATTACAATATAATGCTACTGTAATCATCGCCTATTTTCTTAAGGGGAGGGGGATCTACGATTTGTAGGAACTCGAATATATGTCAAAGCCACTTTGGCTTTCTAAGCGTCTGTTTTTTCGTTTGTTTTTTCGTTTATCACTTCCATGTATATAAGATAACATACGAATTTGAACAAACAATGAATAATTTGTAGCATTTTTATTAATTTAACCGACATGAAGGTTTGCTTACAAACCGTCGGTTATAAGTATATTTGCTTTGTAAATATACGCATAGCCTTTAACAGTACAAGACCCAAAAGAGCCCCTATGTTACCATTTTTCTTGAACCTCTGTGTACTATATTCAAATTCCCCAAACAAAATCTAGCTCATTTCGGCCGAAAAAAAACTTCGCATCTCATTTTTTTGAAATACGAAGCTTATTTTAATCATAACTCCCATAAAAAAACGGGTAGCTTGAACCATACATTTCTTACTTACTTAATAATTCCACACCTTTTTTCATACGACGAATGCTTTCTTCCTTGCCCAAAATATCCGCAAGCTCAATCGCACCACCGGGGGATGTTGGTTCACCAGAAAGTGCAGTTCTTACAGGCCATAATAATTGGCCATTTTTAATCCCCAATTCGCCAACCAAAGCCATCAACCGATCATGAATTGCTGTTTCGTTCCACTCGG
>JBKEAS010000225.1:0-2270 GCA_047972635.1 Anaerotignum sp. | reverse complement strand
CCTGGTCGTCAAGCGAACCTGTCATTTCCTTGCGGTAGCGGGCAATAAAAGGGACGGTGTTTCCTTCGTCCAAAAGGTTTACGGTGCTTTCTATTTGTGAATATTTGATATTCAATTCTTCCTGTAGTCTTTTTAAAATATCCATATCAATATCATCCTTTATTTATCATATATAAGCCAAAGATCGTTTAGTTTTTCTTTGCAGGTTTTGGCAGAGTCGGTTAAAGTGTAGCCAAAAAACTCATTTTCAGTTTTTGTTACCAGTCCTCGCTTGATTAGATAGTCCAAGTGAGACATGGTTTCCCCAACAGCAAACCAACGCTGAGAAAGTGGAAATTCTTCCCAAGTTTTTCCACGCATAGACCATTTTAAGCAAGAGCCAATCTTTGTGGCATGTGCATTTGGGGCAGTATCAATGGCATCTATGGTTTCTTCTAAACGTAGCAAATGATGATGGAGAAGTTCTTCGATGCGTACATAAACATTCATCTCATTTTTTCTGTGGGCGGGCAAAACGGTTTGCATATCAAACTTACGTACTTTTACAAGGCTGTCCAGATAATCGCCCAAAGAGTCTTCGATCGCAACCCAAGAGGTGATATTTGGGGTAATGTCAAACAAAATATGGTCTGCCGAGAGCATTAATTTTTCACTCGGTAGGTAAAGACAGGTTTGACCTGGAGTGTGGCCGGGAACAAAAACGCATTGGAATTTGTAGGAGCCGACTGAAACGGTATCCCCGTCGTTGACATGTTCAGCATCAAAAAAATAATCAGGCTCAAAGCCACGTGCGGGATTTTCGTCCTTTAGCCAAATCAACTGTTCATCGGTAAAGCCTTCTTTCCTGTAAATTTCATCAATCGCATTCCATCTGCCACCGTCTAAGATCCAACGTAAATATTCATGGTCAACCTGGCTGATATAGATTTTTCCGGGTTTTTCATGCATCACGGCGGTGGTAAGGCCTGAGTGGTCGGAGTGTAGATGGGTGAGAAATAGGTTAGTCTTTTCCCAATTAACATTTAACTCCTGAAGAGCCATAAGCAAAGCTTCTTTACATTCCGGGCGGTTAAAGCCGGTATCTACAATCAGGGTTTCGCCCTGATCTTGAATGACATAGCAATTCAAATTTTTAAGTGGGTTATTTGGAAGTGGTACATCTATTTTGTAAATGGTTGGTGTTTCATAAACCTTAGTAATCATCTGTAGTGTCCTCTCTTTTTTTGGTATTTACCTATTATATATCCTAGATTGTTTTTAGACAAGGGAGCTAGTGAAAAGCAATTTATTTCGGCTTATATATAATATATATTTGACATTATGCAAAATATATGGTGTAACTATAGCATAACAAGGGAAAGAAAGCGGTGGTAAAATGAAAAATTTGAAGATCAAATCTGCAAGGGCAGCTCTAGACCTTTCGCAAGATGAGTTGGCACAAAGAATTGGTGTAACCAGACAAACCATTGGCATGATTGAAGCAGGAAAGTACAACCCAACGCTCAATTTGTGCATTGCGCTTTGTAAGGCTTTGGGAAAAACGCTGGATGAACTTTTTTGGGAAGAAGAAAAATAAGAGGAGGTTTTAATTATGAAAATTTAAGATGAAAGAGTGGAGCAGGCAAACAATAAAATTTTTGCAGAGCTTTGTCGTATCATTGTTATATTTGCGGCTGCATCATTTTTTATAAAATCGTTTTATTATAAGATGGGTTTTTCGCAGTGTTTTACAGAGGATATCATACTCATCGGTTCGCCTATTTGTCAAGCGGTTAGAAGCCGTCAATTGGGTGTGGTGCTAGAGAGGCCAAATAAAGAAATCAATTTAAAGGGAGCCATTGTGGCAGCAATTATTGGTGTGACTGTATTTTTGACAACTTGGTATGTTAGTGGAAACGAAAAGCTTTCCTTTGGTCTTACTGCTATCTGGATTGGGATGTTTGTCGTGATTTTTTCTGCTATTCGTTTGCTGTTTCAACATATGGAAAGACGTAGACAAGAAGCATTGGAAAAAGAGTATGAGGATTAAGAAAAGGCAAAAAAACCTTCAAATCATAAAAAAAGCCTTGCTTTGGCAGGGTTTTTGTGGTATGTTGTTTTAGTGTCGATATTTATGTCGACATGGAAAATATCCTTGTTCTCCTATAATGGGAGAGCCATAAGTCCAAAAGGAGGTGTAATGCACATGAATAAGTACGAATTAGCTATGGTTTTAAGTCCTGCACTGGACGAAGAAGGCAAAGTAGCAGAGGTAGCAAAAGTTCAGGCTA
>JBKEAS010000199.1:0-11951 GCA_047972635.1 Anaerotignum sp. | reverse complement strand
CAAGTGCGTTGGGGCGATGTTTCTGACGAGGTTTTGGGTCAGCTTCAAGTTATTGATGGGATTGAATATATTCAGGTACACCCTACGTTTTTATATGAGTCTATGTGGAATTTAGGGGTATTTATCCTACTACTGTATATGAGTCGACATAGAAAATTCTATGGACAAATTACTGGATTGTATTTCCTTGGTTACGGGTTAGGTAGGGTTTGGATTGAAGGGCTACGCACAGATCAGCTCACAATTGGGGGATTTGCCGTTTCGCAGATGCTTTCTGCGGTATTGATTGTGGCTGCTACGATTTTTTTAATTTGGAAGGGTAAGCAAACCGAACTGAAATCTTTGGTTGAAGATACCGTTGTTTCCTCCAGCGAGGAGGAAAATAACGATACATGATGATATTATGTTTGCGTAGGCCTCTGACATGTTATATGCGGGGGCAGCAGTACATATTGGAGGAAAAGAAGTATGGTTTTATTAACAGCTGAACATATAAAAAAAAGCTATGGCACAAGAGTCATTTTTGATGATATCTCTTTTAGTATTCACGAAGGGGATAAAATTGGTGTCATTGGGGTCAATGGCACGGGGAAATCCACATTGCTCAGAATTGTAGCGGGAATAGGCAATGCCGATAGCGGCGAAATTGTTACGATGAACGGAATGAGCGTTGCTTATCTTTCGCAAAATCCTGAATTTACGGCTGGGACGACTGTATTGCAACAAGTTTTTGCGGCAGAAAACCCCAGGCTTGCCTTGGTAAGAGATTATGCGGACACGATGGAGAAATTAAACAAATTTCCAGAAGATGAACAATTGGTTTTGTTGTGTGCCAAACTTACAGAGGAGATGGACAAGGCTGAGGCATGGTCTTTGGAAAGTGAAGCCAAAAATATTCTCACACGTTTGGGGATATCTGATTTTGCACAAAAGGTTGAAACGCTTTCTGGT
This sequence comes from Anaerotignum sp., assembly GCA_047972635.1. Taxonomy (GTDB): domain Bacteria; phylum Bacillota; class Clostridia; order Lachnospirales; family Anaerotignaceae; genus Chakrabartyella. Next base: position 11,000 of record JBKEAS010000199.1, on the reverse strand, counting down.
GGGCAGAAAAAAAGAGTGGCTTTGGCATCGGCTTTGATTGCACCGGTAGAACTTCTTATTTTGGACGAACCTACCAACCATATTGATCACGAGACGGTTGAGTGGCTTGAGAAGCATTTAGAAAAATATTCTAAGGCGTTATTGATGGTTACGCATGATAGATATTTTTTGGATCGTGTAGCAAATAGGACTTTAGAGTTGGAACATGGAAATGTGTATACGTACCAAGCAAATTATACAAAATTTTTAGAATTAAAGGCAGAGAGAGAAGAATTAGAAGCAACGGGAGAGAGAAAACGACAAAATTTCTTGCGGACAGAATTGGAATGGGTACGTCGTGGGGCAAAGGCTAGAACCACCAAACAAAAAGCAAGGCTACAGCGTTTTGATGAGATTTCTTCGTTAAAAGGACCAGAAGAAAAGCAGAATGTTGAGCTTTCTTCAGTGGGAAGCCGTCTTGGGAAAAAAACAATTGAGTTGGAATGTATAACAAAGGGGTATGATGCAAAAGAATATATCAAAGATTTTAGCTACATTGTTTTGCGAGACGACCGTATTGGTATCACAGGAGAAAATGGATGTGGCAAGAGCACATTATTGAAGATGATGACCGGGAAATTAGAGCCTGATTGTGGCGTGATACACAGAGGTGAAACGGTTAAAATTGGTATATTTTCCCAAGAAAATGAGGATATGGATACAAGTATGAAAGTGCTTGATTATATCACTGAGGTAGCAGAGTACATCCAAACGGGAGATGGAAAAGTAAGTGCATCACAAATGTTGGAACGGTTTTTATTCCCACCTGATATGCAAAGGGGACCCATTTCTATGCTTTCAGGCGGAGAAAGAAGAAGGCTTTACCTTGCAAGGGTTTTGATGGGCTCTCCGAATATTTTGTTTTTGGACGAGCCAACAAATGACTTGGATCTAGAGACGCTTATGATTTTAGAAGATTACCTAGAGGGATTTCAAGGGGCGGTTGTAGTGGTATCTCATGATAGATACTTTTTGGACAAGACTGTAAACCGTATTTTTGCATTTGTGGGAAATGGCCAGATCAAGCAATATGAAGGCGGATATAGTGATTATAAAGAGGCTTTTGAAAAAGAAACTGCTACTTTTGTAGAGGTGAAACCCAAAAGGGCAGAGGTTACAGTAAGCGAAACAAGCACAGCTGCGATTGTAAAAATGAGCTACAAGGATCAGCGAGAGTATGATACCATAGGGGATGAAATTGAAAAGTTAGAGCAAAAGATTGAACATATGGAGGAAGAAATGCGCGCTTGCATGACAGACTACACCAAGCTCCAAGCCTTATCTGAACAAAAAGAAGCATTAGAAGCAACACTTGAAAGTAGGATGGAGCGGTGGATGGAGTTAATGCAGATGGCGGAAGAAATTGAGAAAAATCGCACGGAGCGTGGATAAATTCCTTTTTCTATGGACGTAAGAAAGCTTTTGTGGTATCTTGTTGTAATATAAAAAATGTATGGTTATTTTGAAATGGAGTGTGGTTTTAGTGGATGGTGCCAGTCCGTACCTGATAGGGCTTTTGTTTATTTTGGTTTGTTGTTCTGCGTTTTTCTCGGCTTCTGAGACAGCTTTGATTTCTTTAAACAAAATTCGGCTTCGTAATATGGTTGAGGAGAAAATAAAGAATGCGGATAAAATCAGCAAGCTTTTGGATGATCCAAACCGTTTGTTGAGTTCTATCCTGGTGGGCAACAACTTGGTAAACAACGGCGCATCTGCCTTGACAACCGCAATTGCAATTGATTTTTTTCGCGGTGATACGGGCAGTGGTGCAGGCGTTGCGACAGCACTTATTACAATCATTATTTTGATCTTTGGTGAAATCACGCCCAAAACCATAGCAGCACAAAAGGCGGAAACGGTAGCATTATTGGTTGTCAATATAGTTGCTATAGTTGTGTTTATTTTACGCCCTGTGGTTTTGGTTTTGAATGTGATAACAGGGGCACTTATTCGCCTTTTTGGATGCAACCCTAATGAAAAAACACCGGAAATTACGGAAGCAGAATTAAAGACGTTAGTCAATGTAAGCCATGAAGCGGGTGTTTTGGAGTCAGAGGAGAGGATTATGATAAATAATATCTTTAACTTTGGCGATGCCAAAGCTAAGGATATTATGACACCCAGAACGGATATGGTTTCCATTTCGAAGGATATTACTTTTAAAGAGTTTGTTTCTCTGGTAAAAGAAGAAGGGTTTTCTCGCTTTCCTGTATACAACGAAGATATTGATGATATTGTAGGTATTCTTTATGTGAAAGATATATTTTTTGTAAATGAAGAAAAATTTTCGGTGCAAAAATATATGCGTGAGCCTTATTTTACTTATGAAAGCAAACCTATTGATGAACTCTTGGCTGAAATGAGACAGACTAGGTTGGCGGTTGCCATTGTTTTGGACGAGTATGGTGGCACTTCTGGCTTAACCACAATGGAAGATATCATAGAGGAAATTATGGGCGAGATTGCCGACGAATATGATGACGAAGAAGATGAAATTAAAATTATTAAAGAAGATGAATTTGTGGTTGATGGTAGTACACGTTTGGAAGAGTTTAATAAAATGGTCGGCAGTCAATTGGAGTCTGATGAGGTAGATACCATTGCGGGGTATGTTCTGATTATTTTAGGAAATTTCCCAGAAGGTGGCGAAGTGGTAGAGTTCCAGGGGATGAAGTTTGTCATTCAAGAAATGGACAAAAACCGAATTTCCAAATTACGTGTGTATATCAATCAATGAAATGATATGACATAACATAACATAACGTGAAAAGCGGTAGTCTAAGGTTTGGCATATCGCTTTTTTATTTGGACGAAAAAACGTGCAAAAAAAAGAACGTATCATAGATACGTTCTTTTTCAATTTATTCGGTAGCTGTTACTTCTTTTAGTACAGTTTCTGTTGTGGTCAAATAATAATCCAAATCTTTGATGCCTTCGATTTTTTCAGTGAGGGGCTTGCCGGTTTTGTCCACAAAGATGGATGTGGGTAAGCCGTTTAAGTTTTCAACAATCCACGACGCTGCGTTTTCGTCTGGCATGATGGAAGTGAAAGTTACACCAGCTTCTTCATATGCCTTCTTCACAATTTCCTCGGCAGCTTCGTCGGGCGTGTCAATGACAATTTGCACAAAGTTTACATTTGGATATTCTTGTTGCAGTTCTTCATAAAAAGCTTGCAAGGTTTCAAGTTCATTAATGTCGGGGTAGCAATAGGATGCCCAAAAGTTTACTACAGTCAAATCATAATCGTAAAAAATGGTACTTGCAATCGGACTGCCATCTAATGTGGTGGAGATGAAGTTCAGATATTGTTTATCTGCTTCCAGACGTGCCTGAACAGAGGATACATCTGGGGGGAAGGTTTCGATGGTTTCTCTAAGCAGAGGCAACTCAGATTGTAATGTTTCGAATATCTTTTTGGAATCTTCGTTAAACCTTACAGTAGAGCCACTATAATCCGTTAAATAGTAGAAATGAAACCCTTCCTGTACGGATAATTCTTCCTGGCTTTCATACAAAGCAAGTTCAGCTTGCACAGCATCGGATGAGATGTTTTCCTCTTTAACAACCAAAAGAGTAAAGAGGGGTATCATAAGTTCTTCTACAGGGATTTGTGAATCAGGGTTATTCAATTCATCCATATTTTCGCTGGGAGCGAAGTCGTATTCGATTTTGCCGTAAATCTCTCCGGCATTATCAACAAAACTTACAGGTATTAAATTGACATCTTGCCTTTGTAGCCATTCAGCAGGTAGGGTGTAAGCCAACCCACATTGCTCAAAGCGGAAATCGTTTTGTAGATCTTCATTTGTTGTAGACGTTTCGGTATCATTTTTCCCACATCCGGCAAACACACTGGTTGCCATAAGCAATGCAAGAAAAAGTGCTATTTTTTTTCTCATTGTCTAGTCCTCCAAAATTATAAGAAGTTGTGTTGTGTTATCCTTTTGTTTAAATTTTAAAGCGATCAAAAGCTTGTAGCAGTCCTTTTTAAAATATCTTCATCATTATACAGAAAAACTTGCATTATCGCAATCAAAAACCGTTGGAAAATGCAGGCAAATTTATTTTTAACTGCTTTTTAATGACTTGGCAATTTCATTTTCACTGTATTTAAGGTATAATTATTCAAAAGATATTTTAGATAAAATGAATTTCATTATCTTTTGATTAAATTACAAGGTGAAACTATTGCAAATAATTTTAGTTTTTGCGTAAAATATTTTGCCAGTTATAAGGCTGTATGACAAAAAGGAGTGACATTTATGGCACAGAAGAAAATTCTTTTGGTAGAGGACGAAGTGAAATTGGCACGTTTTGTCGAGTTAGAGCTAAAATATGAAGGCTATGAAGTAACTGTATGCCATGACGGGCGTGAAGGAATGACAATCATTGAGGAAGGCGAATTTGATATGATCCTTTTGGATTTGATGTTGCCGGGGCTAACGGGGCTTGAACTTTGCCGTAGGGTTCGTAAGACTTCGAATGTGCCTATTATTATGCTAACGGCAAAAGACGAAGTGATAGACAAAGTTGCGGGGCTTGATAGCGGCGCAGACGATTATTTGACAAAGCCTTTTGCAATAGAGGAACTTTTTGCAAGAATGCGTGTTGCGTTTAAACACTGCGAAGATAGAACATCTCAAAAGGCACTTTTGCAGGTACAGGATATGGAAATTGATATTGAAAAACGCTTGGTTACTGTTGCTGATGAAACGGTGGAGCTAACAAAAAAAGAATATGAACTTCTTTTGTTTTTGGTGAAAAACAAGAATATTGTGCTGACAAGAGAACAGATTTTAAATGAAGTATGGGGATATAGCTATATTGGGGAGACGAATGTTGTCGATGTGTATGTTCGCTATTTGCGAGCAAAGATTGACGAGACTTTTCGGAAAAAATTCATCCACACAATTCGAGGAGTAGGCTACTATGTCAAAGAAGACTAAAGGCGTTTTTTTTAACGGTACGCGGAATATGGCAATAGCCAAGGAAATCACACTAATGTATGGTGGGATTTTTAGTTTTTCACTGATTATTATCAGTTTATTTATGACATTGCATATTACTGTAATACAACAGCATAATATCCGAAAAGAATTGATCTATACGATTGATCGGGTGGAGGCATATATTCAAGAAGGTGGAAAACTGGACAGCGAAAAATTAAGAGAATTACTATATAATAAATATGTAGAAGTGTGTGTATACAATCAGCAAGAAGATGTGTATTATTTTAGCCATTTTGGTGAAGGCGCATCATTGATGCAAGACTCTGTATTTGATTTAGAGCAATATAATGGGCATCTAATTAAAGACGGGAAACCGATTAAACCAGGTGAGGGGATTTTTGAAGATTCAGAGCTTTCCGTTCAAAAGGAGCATATAGGGAATAGAACAGAATATATGTTGGAAGCTGAAAATGAACAGCGGATGATGCTGATGTCATCAACTATCCAAACACGAAACGGTGCTTTTGATATTAGGGTGTTTAAATTGCTTGATATGAACCCTGGCTTTTTTCGAGGTTTTGTTGTAAAGCTTGCTGTGATCGATATGATCTGTATTTTTTGTGCTTTTTTGATTGGACGATATATTAGCCATCGTATGCTACAACCGGTAGAGGCAATTCGTTTTGCGGCAGAACGAATTACCATAGAGGATTTGAGCCAACGTATAGATACAGAAGGTCCGGATGATGAGATGAAAGAGTTGACGGTAACTTTTAACTCTATGATAGACCGATTGGAGAGTTCTTTTCAGCGTCAAAATCAATTTGTTTCTGATGCGTCACATGAATTAAGAACCCCGATTTCGGTTATCCAAGGATATGCAAATTTAATTAACCGATGGGGCAAAAGTGATCCTGTTATTTTACAGGAGGCCATAGATTCTATTTTGAGCGAAACGGAGCACATGAGTGCCTTAATTCGCAAGCTTTTGTTTTTGGCAAAAGGCGACCAAAATCTAATGCAGGTGCAAAAGACGCAGGTTAGTTTAAATGAAATTGTTGGTGAAGCGATAAAAGAGTTAGAGATCTTAGGGGTTGAGAGGGAAGTTGTATTTGACCAACAAAATGAGTCTGAAATATGGGCTGATTTTGATTTGATTAAGCAGTTGCTTTGGATTTATCTTGAAAATGCATTAAAATATACCAAAGAAGGCGACACCATTACTTTGTCGGTTTGGAAAGATAAAAAGTACGCATATTTTTCCGTAGGTGATAGTGGAGTGGGAATACCAGAAAAAGACTTGAACAAGATATTCGATCGTTTTTATCGTGTTGACCCATCACGAAACAAGGGGATTTTCGGAACTGGTTTAGGGCTTTCTATTGCAAAGTGGATCATGGAAAGCCATAATGGACAAATTACTGTTAATAGCACCAAAGGTGAAGGGACGACATTTACGAATGCCTTTTTGTTAAAGTGTACGTCGAAAAAATAGAGCTGGTAAAGAAGATTTAGAATGTTAAGATTTTCTTAATATTCCTGCGCTTACCGTGTTCTAGGTTGTTATGATAAGTGTATGACGTTATAATGAAGTAGACACTAATTTATGAGAACAAAATTTTAGGGGGAATACTTATGAGAAAGAAGTTGGCGGCACTACTGTGTGCAATTATGAGCATTTCGGTATTTACAGGTTGTTCAGATACAGAACTTAGCTATTTGCAAATGGCTACTGATATGATGAACATCATTGAAGTTTATGAATCATCAGGTAGTGTTAGTGTGGATGTAGACATGGATGCAATGAAAAATTTCACAACAAAAGTATCAAAAGCTGCAGGTGCTACAGATGAAGAAATTCAGGGTGTTTTAAGTGGAGCGGAAGACCTGAGTGGCAAGCGTTCTATTGCTGTGGACTATACTTTGAAAATGGATGTGGATACATTTGACTATGACTTAGATCTAGATGTTACTTATGAGGGTAACAAATACGATATGGGTGATATGTATTTTAGTATGACAGAAGGTGTTTTTGTTTCAAACAAAGCTGTGTTAGCAACATATGAAATTATGGCTGATATCACTGGCAACAAGGACAGCTATTTATTAAACGAAAGCTTCCAAAAAGAATTAAAGGCTGCACTAAATGCCAATGAATACATTCTTTTATTATCTGCAGAAGAAATGGGTTCTTTTGATGAGAGCGCAATGCAAACAATGCCAGAGGGTGGTTATAGCGATTTATATGCTTCTGCATTGAAATTTTATGAAGATGCATTCTCAGGCTTTACGACAGGTATTGTAAGTGAAGTTTCTGGTGGATATAAAGTTCAGCTAGATGGTCAAGAAGCTGCACAGTTGGTGATTGATTTGATAGATTATATTGGAAACAACCCAGAAACAGTTTTATCTGCAACAACAACTTATATGTTAGAAGTTATGGATAAAATGAATATTTCTGAAGAAGAAAAAGCTGCTTTTAAGGCTGAGATGGATGCAGCAGTGGTAGACGTGGCTGAATTTAAATCAGCAACTGATCTGTTAGTTCAGGAGATTGAAACGGCGATTGCAAAACCTGCTGTGTCAGGTGTTTTGGATAGTTTGGCATATGAAACAACAGTTACAAGAGCAGGAACGACATTTAATACAGAGGAACTATTTACAATTACAGATGGTGGTAAAAGTGTGTTGAAAATAGTAACTGATAGCAAAACGAAACCGTCTGTAAGTAAAATTTCTGTACCTACATCAGGTGTTAGCATGGAGAAGGTAAACGATGACCTTACTACTTTGACAAAAAAATATAACCCTGTTACTTCTGTGACTTTGCTTTGGGGATGGGAAGGCGATTCTGAAGCGATGATGACAAAAGAAAGAGCAGATGTTTCTATTATATCTGATGACACAGGATTTACAGACTATGTAATTAAAGAAGGGCGTGCGTATTTGCCTTTACGTGATATTTGTGAAGCACTTGGCGAAACAGTTGAATGGAATAATGCTGAAAGAACAGCTTATGTGGTTCGTGAAGATGGAAAGACAGCAATGCAAGGTATTTTACAAGATGGAACAGCTTTCGTTAGTGTTCGTGATTTTGAAAAATTAGGATACACTGTTTCTTATGAAGCGGTGGATGGTTTAAAAGAAGTGGTTATAGCGAAATAAAACAGATAAAAAAAGGCGACATCGGAAAACGATGTTGCCTTTTTTTATTTGGAACACGTGTTTCTGATTTCGGTTAGTTTCTCTTGCATATCTGCCCATAAATGATAAGGTACGGCAAGGTTGCCTTTGCCACTACCTAGGAGAATATGTGGCTTGTTTTCTCCGTGAAAATCGCTACCGCCAGAAGGATAGAGCTTATGTTTTACGGCAAGCTTCATCATGTTTTTTCTTTGGGAGGGGGTATAGGTTGAATAAAAGCACTCTATGCCATCTAAGCCAAGTAAAGATAATTCTTTGCATAACAAATCCAATTGGTCTTGGGCAAGCTTATATAGGGTTGGGTGGGCAAGGATGCTGATGCCACCAGCAAGATGGATGGAAGAAATGCACGCAGCAGGGCTAAGCAAGGTCTTTGGGACATAGCCCGGAAGCCCTGGGGATAGATATTTTGAAAAGGCCTCGTCCTTGGTACGAATATAACCTTTTTTTAAAAGGACATTTGCAAAATGGGCACGGGTTATGATTTCGCCGCCGGCATTTTTCGTTAGATCCTCTAAGGTGATACATAACCCAATTTCGCTTAATTGTTTGACCATTTGAAGGTTTCGATCCGCTCTATGTTGGATCATAAGATCCATTTGTTTTGCTAGACTTTGGGAGCTTGGATCAATCCCTAACCCGACAATATGCAATTCCGGAGTATCAAAATAGGGGCAGGTAGAACCGAGCTCGATGCCTGCGATTGTCTCTATGTTATGTTTTTTGCCTGCAAAAAGAAATTCTGCCAAACCTTTTGTGGTGTCATGGTCTGTAAGGGCGATGGCAGTGAGTCCTTGTTTTTTTGCCAAAAGAACCAGACCTTCTGGGGAAAAGGTACCGTCTGAACAATAAGAATGGGTATGCAGATCAATAGTTTTGATTTTTTCCATAGTCTTTCCTCCTTTGTTATCCAGTATATCATAAAAAGAGGTGGGGTCGGGTTAAATTTTTTTGAAATATAAGGCGGAAAGCTTTATGTGGTAATTAAAAAAATGTTTCATACTTTGTTGTGCTCAGAGTATTGTTACAGAAATAAAAAAACACACTGGATTTCGTGTGTTTTAAGATTATGCTAGAAAGTATGATTAATTAGCTGGTTTAGGAGATTTTAAGTAAGCCAATATTACAAAAATGGCAACGATAACGATATAGAACAGAAATAATTTTGAACTGATACCAAAACTCGTTTCGATGTAGTCGGTGGTCATGGTATGGTGAAAAATCAATCCCATTTTGCTAGTATATGTTCCGCTTTGCGTTAATGAACATAATGTTGTGATGTAATCTGTAAACAATAATACGAGATAGACAATGGTAGATCTTTTAATGATTTTTTGATAAGCAATATTTTTACTAGTCATTTTTTCACTTCAAGATGTTTTGGAAAAAAGCGTGTATGAACCTTCGGTTCGTCCGGAAACATTCTTTTCGCTCTATTTTTGTTTGCTAAAGTGTTTGTTCAAAATTTTTTAAAAAAGTTTGCAGGTTTGGAGGGAGTCTAAGACCTTTTTTCTTCTGTCTATATAAAAATTATTTTTCGTTTTTGGGTAATAAAGAAAACCATACAGAGCCAGAAATACAAATAGAGGAATATGCACCAACAATAATTCCTATCATCATAGGAAGTGCAAATTCTTTAATAGACTGCACACCAATGACATAAATGGCACCTACAGTAAAAAATGTAGTAATAGAAGTATTGATGGATCTTGCTAAAGTTTGTGTAATACTTTTATTGATTGTTTCTATTGTTTGTTCTGATGGGGAAATGGTTTGGTTTTCACGAATGCGGTCGAAAATTACAATTGTTGCATTGACTGAATAACCTAAAATGGTCAACAAAACCGCAATGAATGTATTGTTTACCGGAATACGGAAAACAGCATATGCAGTTATAACCACCAAAATATCGTGAACCAAAGCGATGATTGCACTGCCACCTGCTCTAACGTCTTTAAAACGGATAGAAATATAAATCAACATCGCTAAGCAAGCAAAAAAGGATGCTTTGATTGCTGAGGCTTGCATTTCGCTGCTCACTGTGGCGCTTACATCAGAGGTGGTATTGATTTCGGAGAGCGGAAATGCTATTTTAATGGCATCACTAAGTTCGCTTCTTGTGATACTATCAATAGATTGCATTTTTACAACAATTTCGTTTGTACCAATGACTTCTTGTATTTGTGGGCTTTTTTGCCCTGTAACATCAAATATGACTTGGGCAAGTTCTTCTTCTTCATAAGCTTCGCCCATGTCTATTTCCATGGAGGTACCACCTGTAAATTCAATATCCCAGTTTAACATCCCATTCCCTTTACTGCTGTTGTAAAACATTGCCGCAATTCCAATTAAAACAATGATTATGGAAATGGCAAAATATTTTTTTCTATTTTCGATTATTTTCATTTTTGCCACCTCCTCACTTTACTTTAAAGCCATAGTTTTTTGGGTTATGAAATCCAGCTTTTATCATGCTGTTTACAATCACTTTTGTTACTACCAGTGCAGTGAACATAGAAATTACGATACCAATGATAAGTGTATTAGCAAAGCCTTTGATTGTTCCTGAACCTAAGAAGAACAAGATAGTTGCAGCAATTAAGGTGGTTACATTACCATCAACAATTGCCGGCAATGCGCGTGCAAATCCGATCTTTACTGCAGAACGCAATGTTTTGCCTAAAATTAATTCTTCTTTAATACGTTCAAAAATTACGACATTCGCATCCACTGCCATACCGATGGAGAGGATAATACCTGCAATACCAGGCAAGGTCAATGTTACACCAAACATACTTAAAGCAA
>JBKEAS010000172.1:0-10409 GCA_047972635.1 Anaerotignum sp. | reverse complement strand
GATTATATTTTTACAGAAAAAATTGTTATGGATACACAGATTGTCTATATTTTAGATGGTCAGCCCATAGAAAGTGAAGATTTTTCTGCGATAGGAACGACGGATTCTGTTGGTGAGGTGGAGCTAGGCGTGTATAAGAGCGGGGTTGCAGCATCAACAGGGCTTATTATGGATCCAGAGTGGGGGAACTACGTTACAGGGTTTGCACCTATTTGGGATGTGGAAAACAATGAAATCATCGGTTTGGTTGGCGTGGATCATTCGGCAGAGTATATTATAGAATTTATGAAAAAAGTAGATTTTACCTTGGTATTGTTATTTTGTATTTTGACGAGTCTTTTGTCTAGTTTATCTGTTATCTTGATCACTCAACATGCTAAACAATTGAGAAAAGATTTTTTGACGGGACTGAATAACCGAAGAGCTTTTGACGCAATGCTAGTTGCTATGATCAAACGGTATGACCGAAAAAAGATAAAGTTTTCTATTTTAATGATTGATGTTGATAAATTTAAACAGATAAACGATACATATGGGCATGTGGTTGGAGATCTTGTTTTAAAGTGGGTGGCAGAACATATTTCCATAGGTATAATAGACGAAAATTTTATTTTTCGATTTGGTGGAGATGAATTTGTGATTATTTTGCCAGAACATTCGGAAGAAGAGGCAGCTTTTATTGCAAAGCAGTTGCAAGATGAGTTTCTTGGGAATCATTTATATATTGCAAAAGAACAGCCGATTATACTGGAAATTAGTGTTGGGATTGCTGAATATCATGAAAATTCAAGTATCGAAACATTTTTAAATGAAGCGGATGAGAATATGTATAAAATTAAAACAGGGAAATAATAAAGATAGAGACATGAAAAACAGATGTGGAAACAAGAGACTGTAAACATATTTCATTTTAAATTATGAAAAAAAGAAATGTTTGACCCTCTGTGAAGAAGAAATAAATATGAAGTTAATTGACTGGACAAAGTCAATGAAAGTGCCGTAGGTCTTTTTAGATGACCTACGGCACTTTTTATAATGAGTCAAAGTATGTATGAATGAATGACTACATGGTGTGATTATTCTGTTTGTGGAAATATCCATTTGTATACAAAAACATTGCCATTGCGGTACAAAAAATAATGACGTAGCCAATCCAACTATAGAGATCAGGGATTTGGTGAAAGACAAGGTATCCCAATAATGCGGAAAAGGGAATTTGTGCATAATCGTAAACGGAAATTTCTCTTGCAGGTGCGTAGCAATATGCCGCGGTAATTCCAAATTGACCGCCTGTTGCGGCAAGTCCTGCGAAGAGTAGTGTAACGATTTGAATGATATCCATTGGTTGGAAATTGAAAATAAGGTAGGGGAGTGTGGATAAGCATGAAAAGGCGGAAAAGAAAAATACAATAAAAGGTCCTTGCACCCCTCTTTGACCTAAGGCACGTACGTAGGTATACGCCAAACCAGCGCAAACGCCACCCATCAGCCCGATGAAAGCTGGAAAAAAATCCATGCTTAAGCTCGTTGGCTTTACAACAAAAAGCATACCCACAAATGCAGTCACGATGGAAGAAAGCTGAAACAGATTGATTTTCTCTTTTAAAATCAAGATGCCAAACAAGACTGCGAAAAAAGGAGACATTTTATTTAATAAAGATGCATCGGAAAGTAATAAATGGTCAACAGCATAAAAATTACATATAATTCCGATCGTGCCGAAAAAGGAACGGTAAAATAGAAATTTTTTTGATTGTTTATCCAAAATCAAGCTAGGATTTTCTTTCAAAAGAATGATAAGAGCAAAAAGCATAGCAATTAAGTTTCTAAAAAAGCTCTTTTGAATAGAAGGTAAATCGCCGGAAAGGCGAATGAAAAGGTTCATCAGTGCAAAAGAAAACGAAGAAAAGACGATACACAGAATACCTTTTTGTCGTTCATTCATGAAAATCATCCTTTCTTAAGTTCACCTTTGCGTTCCATTTCTAGTTTGGAATAGACACAGCCACAATAATCTTGCCTATAGAGTCCGTATGTTTGTGACAGCTGACAAGAGAGCCGGTAGCCATCACGTTTTTTAAAGTCAGAAAAAAGATAGGAGATATCAAAGGTTTCTGATAGTTGTTTTCCGAGTTGGTTGAGCGCTTGTGAATCTTTATGAGGACTTATGGAAAGGGTGGTTGTGAAATAGTCAAAACCACCTTGCTTTGCAGTTTCTGCGGTTTTTTGCAGACGAAGCTGGTAGCAAGCCTTACAGCGTGCACCGCCTTCTGGCTCTAGTTCATGTCCCTTTGCAAGAGCGAAAAAGGATGATGTGTCGTAGTCACCTAGAAGGAATGAAACGGAAGATTTTAGAGGCATTGTTTTGATGAGATTTTCTTGTTCTTGTGCACGAAAAACAAATTCCTCTTTTGGGGAAATATTTGGATTATAGTAAAAAATGGTAATGTCAAAATAAGACGATAAATAGTCCAATACATACGATGAGCAAGGAGCACAACAACTATGGAGCAATAATTTGGGACGCTGTCCATTTTTTTGGATTTGTTGCAAAGTTTGATCTAGCATACGTTGGTAATTCTCTTTGTTCATGGAAACACCTCATTCGTTCAAATTATAAAGAGTGTAGCAATATTTTAAGAAAAATGAAAGAGGGAAAGCAAAAGAATAAAATTGTATTTAAAAAAGAACAATATTTTTGCACAAAAATAGTGATTTTTTGTTTTATGAAAAATAAAAATATTCTGAAATTTTGGCTTGCTTTGATGTTTTTTTTGTTCAAACTGAAAATATGACATTTTTAGACATGGAATGATGAAGAAAATGAAAAGAAGGGCAAGGGGAGTGAAGAGGGGGGCGGTCAAAGGCAGAAAAAGCTTGATAAAAGCCCATGAAAAAAGGCTTGACACCAAGCCTGATAAATGATAAAATATTCCACACATTGATGGATACAGACGATGTCAAAACTTAGAAGCAGTATAGCATACCAACAGTCATAATTCAACATGATTTTTGTGTTTGCGTATTTTTTAGCTGAAATCGCATGTTTTACTGGTTGGAACTGCTTATTAATTATGTTTTGTAAGGTTGTTTTTGTTCAATTTATACAAGTGCTGAGGGTTCTTTGACCGAAAACTCAGCTGTGAAGATTAGAATTTCTTAAAGAAAGAGACTTTTGTTATGGCCACTGATCAAAGGTGGTGCAGGCAAAGGTCTAGATTTGTTTAGGCAGTTCTAAATTTTTGTGTCTAGATGGGAGAAATCCCTTTTATGCTTGCTTTTATGGAAGCTATGGTTTTGTCGGTGCAATCATTATTTCGAGAGGTGACAAGATGGAAAAAAACAGAATTCATGCACTCCGCTTTGGCGATGCGGGCAGAATGAGTTATTCTAGAATCAATGAGGTTTTAGAAATGCCCAATTTGATTGAAGTGCAGAAGAACAGCTACCAGTGGTTTTTAAGCGAAGGTCTGAAAGAAGTTTTTGAGGATGTTTCCCCAATTACAGACTTTAGCGGAAACCTTGTACTGGAATTCATTGACTTTTCTTTGGATTCCCAACCCAAATTCTCCATTGAAGAATGTAAAGAAAGAGATGCAACCTATGCGGCGGCTCTTAAAGTGAAAGCTAGACTTTACAACAGAGAAATGGACGAATTAAAAGAACAAGAAATCTTTATGGGTGATTTCCCTTTGATGACCGAGACAGGTACTTTTATTATTAATGGTGCGGAACGTGTTATCGTTAGTCAGCTTGTTCGTTCTCCCGGCATCTACTATGCTTCTGATTTTGATAAGGTTGGTAAAAAATTGCTATCTGCTACGGTTATCCCCAACAGAGGTGCGTGGTTAGAGTATGAGTCGGACTCGAATGATATATTCTATGTGCGTGTTGACCGTACAAGAAAGGTTCCGGTTACTGTCTTAATTCGTGCATTGGGAATTGGTACAGATGCAGAAATTCTCGATATGTTTGGCGAAGAACCTAAGATTTTGGCATCTTTGGAAAAAGATATCTCTAAGAGCCACGAAGAAGGTTTGATTGAAATTTATAAAAAATTGCGTCCGGGCGAGCCTCCTACAGTGGAAAGCTCGAAGTCATTATTGGCAGGTATGTTTTTTGATCCGAAAAGATATGACTTGGCAAAGGTTGGACGTTACAAATTTAATAAGAAGCTTGCTTTGAAAAATCGTATTAGAGGTGCAAAGCTTGCTGAAAACGTGGTAGACCCAATGACTGGCGAGGTTGTTTGTGAAGCCGGAACATATTTAACTATGGATATGTGTGACGATATTCAGAACACAGGTGTGGCTTCTGTTTATATCGAAGTGGAGGATAGAACATTAAAGGTTCTTAGCAACCAGGTTGTTTCGATTGATGGATACATTCAAGAGTTTGGATTGAATGCAGAAGATCTTGGTATTAAAGAGCAGGTTTATTATCCTTTATTGGTTCGTATTTTAGAAGAGTATCAAAGTGCAGAAGAAATTGCTGCTGCCATTAAGGCAAATATTCAAGAATTAATTCCAAAGCATATCACCTTGGAAGATATCTTTACTTCTATTAACTATGTGCTACATTTGGATTATGAATATGGCAACGTGGACGATATTGACCATTTGGGTAACAGACGTATTCGTTCTGTTGGCGAATTGTTGCAAAACCAGTTCCGTATTGGTCTTTCCAGAATGGAAAGGGTAGTTAGAGAGAGAATGACAACGCAGGATTTGGCTGTTGTTACACCACAGGCGTTGGTTAACGTACGTCCAGTAACAGCTGCAATCAAAGAGTTCTTCGGAAGTTCTCAGTTGTCTCAGTTTATGGATCAGAATAACCCTCTTTCCGAATTGACGCATAAACGCCGTTTATCCGCATTGGGTCCTGGCGGTTTGTCAAGAGAAAGAGCGGGCTTCGAAGTTCGTGACGTTCACCACTCTCACTATGGCAGAATGTGTCCGATTGAAACACCAGAAGGTCCTAACATCGGCTTGATTAATACACTTGCTACGTTTGCAAGAATTAATGAATACGGTTTTATTGAAGCACCTTACAGAACAGTGGATCATAGCGGAGAAGAACCTTGCGTTATGGACGAATTTATCTACGTTACTGCCGATGAAGAAGAAAACTACAACGTGGCACAGGCAAATGAGCCATTGGATGAAGCAGGGCATTTTGTGCATAAAAAGGTAAGCGGTCGTTTTAGAGAAGAAATCATTGAAGTTGATAGAAGTCAAATTCACTTGATGGACGTTTCTCCAAAGCAGATGGTTTCGGTTGCTACGGCACTCATTCCTTTCTTAGAAAATGACGATGCGAACCGTGCGTTAATGGGTTCTAATATGCAACGTCAGGCGGTTCCTTTGATGGTGACAGATTCTCCTATTGTTGGAACAGGTATGGAATATAAAACTGCAAAAGATTCTGGTATTTGTGTAATTGCAAAAAATGCCGGTGTGGTTGAAAGAATTTCTGCTGATGAGATTGTTGTACGTAATGACTTATCTCAAAGAGATAGATATAAAATGATTAAATATCAAAGAAGTAACCAGAGCACTTGCCTAAACCAGAAACCTATTGTGAATGTAGGGGACAGAGTAGAGGCAGATCAAATCATTGCTGATGGTGCATCTACTTGTGATGGCGAATTGGCTTTGGGCAAAAATCCTTTGATCGGTTTTATGACATGGGAAGGTTACAACTACGAAGATGCTGTTTTGTTGAGCGAAAAATTGGTTCAGGACGATGTGTATACTTCTGTTCATATTGATGAATTTGAAGCGGATTCCAGAGACACAAAATTAGGACCAGAAGAAATTACAAGGGATATTCCAAATGTGGGTGACGATGCACTGAAGGATTTGGATGAAAGGGGTATCATTCGTATTGGTGCTGAAGTTCTGCCAAATGATATTTTGGTTGGTAAAGTTACACCCAAGGGTGAAACAGAATTGACAGCAGAAGAAAGACTACTTCGTGCAATCTTTGGTGAAAAAGCAAGAGAAGTTAGAGATACTTCTTTGCGTGTACCACATGGCGAAACAGGTATTGTTGTTGACGTTAAAATCTTTACAAGAGAAAATGGCGATGATGTTGGACCTGGTGTAAACCAGTTGGTTCGTGTTTATATCGCACAAAAGAGAAAAATCTCCGTTGGTGATAAGATGGCGGGACGTCATGGTAACAAGGGTGTTGTTTCCCGTGTGCTTCCTGTAGAAGATATGCCATTCTTGCCAAATGGTCGTCCTTTGGATATCGTATTAAATCCTTTGGGTATTCCTTCTCGTATGAATATTGGGCAGGTACTGGAAACCCACCTTTCCTTGGCTGCAAAAGCACTGGGATGGAAAATTAGTACGCCTGTATTTGACGGTGCAAGCGAAATTGACATTATGGATACATTGGAAATGGCTGATGATTATGTCAATACTTCCTGGGAGGAATTTTCTGAGAAATGGGAGCCTTTATTGCAAGGTGACATTTATGATGAGCTATACGCTAACAGAGAACACAGAGAAGAATGGAAGGGCGTTGCCATTTCCAGAGATGGTAAGGTTTCCTTGCGTGATGGACGCACAGGCGATTTCTTTGATAACCGTGTAACCATTGGCTTTATGCATTACTTGAAACTTCACCATTTGGTTGATGATAAAATCCACGCTCGTTCCACAGGTCCATACTCTTTAGTAACACAGCAACCTTTGGGCGGTAAGGCACAGTTTGGTGGTCAGCGTTTTGGTGAAATGGAAGTTTGGGCATTGGAAGCTTATGGTGCTGCTTATACACTACAAGAAATTTTGACAGTGAAGTCGGACGATATTGTTGGGCGTGTTAAGACGTATGAATCCATTGTTAAGGGTGAAAACATTCCAGAGCCTGGTGTACCTGAATCCTTTAAGGTATTGCTAAAAGAATTACAGTCCTTAGCGTTAGATATTCGTGTTTTACGTGATGACCAGACAGAAGTTGAAATCAGAGAATCTATTGAAGAAGTTGACGATTTGAATGTTGAAATTGACGGTTTTGAAGCGGATAAACAAGATTACCGTACGCCAAGACCTTTGACAGCAGAAGAAGAGTTGGTAGGGTTCCTTTTTGAAGGGGAAGAAGGCGTTGAGTCACCGACAGAAGATGAAGACGAAGCGGCTGAAGACGATTTTGAAGAAGAGCTTCTAGATGGCGATTTTGAGGACGAAGAATAAGTAGGAGGACAGGACCATGAATACAAAAAATACAGAGCAAGGAATCGTATTTGATTCCATAAAGATTGGTTTGGCGTCTCCTGAAAAAATTCATGAGTGGTCAAGAGGCGAGGTTAAAAAACCGGAAACAATTAACTACAGAACACTAAAGCCGGAAAAAGATGGACTCTTTTGTGAAAAGATTTTTGGACCCACAAAAGACTGGGAGTGCCACTGTGGTAAATATAAAAGAATTCGTTACAAAGGCGTTGTTTGTGACCGTTGTGGCGTTGAGGTAACAAAGGCAAAGGTAAGACGTGAAAGAATGGGCCATGTTGAGTTAGCAGCTCCTGTTTCACACATTTGGTATTTCAAAGGTATTCCTTCTAGAATGGGTCTTATTCTTGCGATGAGCCCTAGAGCGTTGGAGAAGGTGCTATATTTTGCATCTTACATTGTGCTAAATCCTGGCGATACAGAATTGCAATACAAACAGCTTTTGAGCGAAAGAGAATACAGAGAAGCGTATGACAAATATGGCAATGTATTTGAAGCTGCGATGGGTGCTGAGGCTGTAAAACAGTTGTTGATGGATATCGACTTAGAAAAAGAATCGGTTGAACTTAAAGCACAGTTGGTGGATACTGCAGGGCAAAAAAGAGTACGTATTATTAAGAAACTTGAAGTAATCGAAAGTTTCAGAATTTCTGGCAACAAACCAGAATGGATGATCTTGGATGCCATCCCTGTTATTCCTCCGGACATTCGTCCTATGGTTCAGTTAGATGGTGGACGTTTTGCTACGAGTGATTTGAACGATTTATACAGACGTGTTATCAATAGAAATAACCGTTTGAAAAGATTGTTGGACTTGGGTGCACCTGATATTATCGTTAGAAACGAAAAGAGAATGTTGCAAGAAGCGGTAGACTCTTTGATTGATAACGGTAGACGTGGTAGACCTGTAACGGGTCCTGGTAACCGTGCGTTGAAATCTCTTTCTGATATGCTAAAAGGTAAGCAAGGGCGTTTCCGCCAGAACTTACTTGGTAAACGTGTTGACTACTCTGGTCGTTCCGTTATCGTAGTTGGTCCGGAGCTTAAGATTTACCAGTGTGGTTTGCCTAAGGAAATGGCAATTGAATTATTTAAGCCTTTTGTTATGAAAAAATTGGTGGAAGATGGTTTGGCACACAATATCAAATCCGCCAAGAGAATGGTTGAAAGACTTCAAACAGAAGTTTGGGATATTTTGGAAGATGTTATCAAAGAACATCCTGTTATGTTAAACCGTGCACCGACCTTGCATAGACTTGGTATTCAGGCGTTTGAGCCTGTTTTGGTTGAAGGACGTGCAATTAAATTGCATCCTTTGGTTTGTACTGCTTACAATGCTGACTTTGATGGTGATCAGATGGCGGTTCACGTTCCCCTTTCTGTGGAAGCGCAGGCAGAGTGCCGTTTCTTATTGCTTTCTCCAAACAACTTACTAAAACCTTCCGATGGTGCACCAGTAACAGTGCCTTCACAGGATATGATTTTGGGTATGTATTACCTTACTTTGGAAAGAGACGATAGAAATGCGTTCTATGAAGAAGACGTTTTAGACGCTGCGGGTAATGTAGTCAAGGAAAAAGGCGAGTTGATTACAAAGGCTTTTAAAGATGAAAAAGAAGCCATGCTTGCTTATGACAACAATGAAATTGCATTGCAGGAAGTCATTCGTGTTAGAAGAAAAATGACATTTAACGGTATTAGCGAAACACGTATGGTTCGTACAACGGTTGGCCGTGTTATTTTCAACGAGGCCATTCCTCAGAATTTGGGCTATGTAGATAGGACAAATGACGAAGATAAATTCCGTTATGAAATTGATTTCTTGGTAGACAAAAAACAGATTGGTAAAATTATCAATAGATGTATCAACCGTTGTGGTTCTACTGAAACTGCGGCAGTTTTGGATAAGATCAAAACTTTGGGCTATAAGTTCTCTACCAGAGCGGCACTTACCGTATCCGTATCAGACATGGAAATTCCGAAAGAAAAACAAGAATTTTTGGCTGAAGCGGAAGGAAAAGTAGAAGTTATCACGAAGAAATTCAGACGTGGTTTGATGACAGACGAAGAACGTCATAACAAAGTTATTGAAGCATGGAATGTTGCCAATGATAAGATTACGGTTGCGCTGTTGGCAGGTCTTGGTAAATATAACAATATTTACATGATGGCAAACTCCGGTGCCCGTGGTTCCAATAGCCAGATTAAGCAGTTAGCAGGTATGCGTGGTTTGATGGCAAACCCTTCTGGTGGTATTATCGAATTGCCGATTAAGGCAAACTTCCGTGAAGGCTTATCTGTATTAGAGTACTTTATCTCCGCGCATGGTGCGAGAAAAGGTTTGACAGATACTGCGCTTAGAACAGCCGATTCCGGTTATTTGACTCGTCGTTTGGTTGACGTTTCTCAAGATATTATTATTCGTGAATGGGATTGTTGTGAAGAAAACAATAACGAAGCACCTGGCTTGTGGGTATCCGCTTTTATGGATGGCAACGAAGTTATTGAAGCTTTGCAAGATAGAATTCGTGGCAGATGGTCTGTTTTGGATGTTATTCACCCAGAAACAGGAGAAATTATCGTTCCGGCTGATACAATGATTACGTTTGATCAGGCAGAGTGTGTTGAAAAAATAGGCATCAAGAAAGTATTGATCCGTACGGTATTGACTTGCCGTTCTACCATTGGTATTTGTACGAAGTGTTATGGTGCGAATATGGCGAGTGGTAGATATGTTCGTATTGGTGAGTCTGTTGGTATCATTGCGGCACAGTCTATCGGTGAGCCTGGTACACAGCTTACAATGCGTACGTTCCATACTGGCGGTATTGCCGGCGATGACATCACACAGGGTCTTCCTCGTGTCGAAGAATTGTTTGAAGCAAGAAAGCCTAAGGGTCTTGCGATCATTGCGGAATTTGCAGGTCGTGTTACTTTAAACGATACAAAGAAGAAAAGAGAAGTTGTTATCACTAACCCAGAAACAGGGGAAGTGAAAGATTATCTCATTCCTTATGGATCAAGAATTAAGGTTTATGATGGGGATAACGTAGAAGCCGGTGACGAAATCACAGAAGGTAGCGTAAACCCTCATGACATTTTGAAAATCAAGGGCTTACGTGGTGTGCAGGATTACATGATCCAAGAAGTACAGCGTGTATATCGTTTGCA
>JBKEAS010000167.1:0-3075 GCA_047972635.1 Anaerotignum sp. | reverse complement strand
TACTTAAATCAGAAAAAGAAATGAATGAGCACTTAGAAAATTTGGTTCAAGAAAGAACAATGGAACTCTCTATCACAAATAAATATTTAGAAGAAATTTCAAACATAGATCCTTTAACAGGCTTAAGCAACCGAAAACATTTACTTTCTTATTTGAAAAGTTTATTTTCTTCGGACCAAACTCCCC
Source organism: Anaerotignum sp. (assembly GCA_047972635.1). Lineage (GTDB taxonomy): Bacteria > Bacillota > Clostridia > Lachnospirales > Anaerotignaceae > Chakrabartyella. The sequence goes on along the minus strand of JBKEAS010000167.1, from coordinate 2,889 downwards.
CTTTTGCGCTCCTTTATATTGATACCAATAGATTTAAACATATAAATGACTCTTGTGGTCATGAAATTGGTGATGGTGTATTATCTACTTTAGGCATGCGTTTTTCAGAATTGACTTCTACGGATTGTTTAACCTTTCGCATTGGAAACGATGAATTTGCAGTCATCTTACATAATTTCAAAGATAAAAATGAGATTTCTACGTTTGCCGAAAAAATTCTAGAACAAATACAGATACCAATTTTAATCTCTCCCTATAGTTTCACACTGAGTGCAAGCATCGGGATTGCGTTGTATCCAACAGACGCAAAGAAAAAAGATATTTTAATGCGTTATGCTGACATAGCCATGAATCAAATCAAAGCCAGTAATCATAAAAACGACTATCTTTTTTTTGACAAAGCCTTTACAGAAAAAATCAATAAGAGACAAGAACTTGAATTTCTTTTGCAAAATGCGAATTATGACAAAGAATTCCAGCTATATTTCCAGCCTCAATACCACACCGAAAAACAAACCCTTGTTGGTATGGAGGCATTAATCCGTTGGATACATCCCGAAAAAGGCCTTATCCCTCCATCCGATTTTATTCCAATTGCAGAAGAAAATGGATTGATTGTTGAAATTGGTGAATGGGTTATTAATCATGCTTTTACTCAAATAAAAAAATGGAACGAAACGCTTAATCAAAATTTTAGGATGAGTATTAACATATCCCCTATTCAAATTAAAAACACTGCATTTTTGGAACGATTCACAACAAAGCTAGAAAGTTATCAAGTGAAACCAGAATGGATTGACCTTGAAATTACCGAAAGTGTAGCCATGATTTCTAACGCTACAATCGAAAACATTTTTCATAGTTTCAATAATATAGGTGTTAATATTTCAATTGATGATTTTGGAACAGGCTATTCATGTCTGAGCTATATCAGAAAATATGAAATAGACCGACTTAAAATTGCTAAAGAACTTATCGATAATATTGACCATGACGAAAATGCATTACTCATCGTGCAAGCTATTATTATGATGGCAAAGGGCTTACAATTAAAAACCCTTTCCGAAGGTGTTGAAGAACCTAGCCAGCTTGCCATTCTAAACGCGTTGGGTTGCGATGAAATCCAAGGATATATCTTCGGTAAACCAGTCCCTAGTAATGAGTTTGAAAAGCTACACTTCCAGGGAAAAGATTTTTAAATAATCTAGTCACAGGCACACCTGTGGCTATTTTTTTGTTTCAAATATTCCACGTTCATACATTTTAAAATCAAAAAAAAGGCAACGAAACATATATCGTTGCCTTTTTTTTGCAAACCAATTAACTTTTATCAGATCCTGCTTTGTGACGGTTGCCTGACTGCTTCTTACTATTCCTGCCCTCTCCGTCTGATGCACTTTCTGCCATGGTTGCCCCACCCTTTGCTTTTTCTTTACGTACTTCTTTCGGGTCAAGTTGACTATCCTTTGCCATAATTATCACCTCGTAATAAGTATTCACGAAAAACGAAATGATATACCGCATTAAAATAAACCTTGCATCACAATTACACTAGGTTTAAAAAAATTACAAGCTAGGATCCTAAATATTTTCTACTTTGTAATCAGTCACCATAAAAATAATTGGCAGTTGCGCCACCGTCAATTAAAAAGTCCGCCCCTGTGATAAAGACACCTTTATCACCTAACAAAATCTCTGCTAAATTAGCCACTTCATCGGCTGTTCCCGGCCTTTTTGCCGGACTTTTTGCAAACATATTTTTATAAAAATCTCCTCTAACGCCATTAAATTCATCTATTGCAAGAGGTGTAACGATAATTCCCGGGGATATTGAGTTTATTCTCGCTCCTTTTTTGCCCCATCTAAGCGCCTCGTACATAACACGCTTTACATTACAGCGTTTTGCTAATTGATATGCATGAAGTGTATCCTGTATGATTGTCGGTTGTAGTATTTCTAAATTTAACAATTCTTCCGTAGGTGTTGTGGCAAAAAGCTTATTCACTTCTTCACCTAGTTCCTTCATCCTATGTCCAGATTGACTAGAAATGGTAACACCTACCCCATTTTCTTTTATAACCTTGCCAACTTCTTCAAGCAAAATAGCCGTACCATACAAATCAACCTTTAGAATTTGCTCGATATTGGCTTGACTTGGAGAAACCCCCGCAGCATTTATTAATATACCGATTTCGCCATACTCCTTGCCCCTATAAATCATATTCAAAATCGAATTTCTGCTAGAAATATCGACTTCATAACTTTCACAATCAAATCCAACATTATTGAGTATTTTCGATACCCGACTTGCATTTTCGATGCTTTTATCAGCAACAATGATTTTTTTACCATATCCAACTCGCCTGGAAATTGCCATTCCAATTTCTCCTGCCCCAACCAATAATACTACATCTTTCATAATCCACCCCACAATTTACTCAAACAAAGGCGGCTATTCCAGGATAGTAATAGCCGCCTTCCACGCTTACAAACACATTTTATAAATGTTGATTATATCATCTTTCGTTAAGTGACAATACCCATAAAGGAAACCACCTTGAGTACAATTTTCAGCCATTTTTTCAAAATTTTCTTCGCCAATGCCAATTTCGGTTAATGTGCTTTGTAGCCCAAGCGTGTGGAAGAAATATTCTTTCACCATTTCAATCGTCTTTTTTGCCCCTACGAGTGCATCCAGATTATCTTCGACGCCAAACACATTCACGCCAAGCTTATAGATTGCTTCTTTGGTTTCTTCATTTAAAATATATTCAAGCCATCTAGGGGTTAAAATGGCAAGCCCCAAGCCATGTGTAATATCATAGTATGCAGATAACTCATGCTCCATTACATGACAACTAGCTGCTTGCCCGCCACCGCTTGTTAAAA
>JBKEAS010000127.1:0-3110 GCA_047972635.1 Anaerotignum sp. | reverse complement strand
ATAAGGCTCTGTTACATATTCTTTCAAATAAGGGCTGTCAACAAGGATAACCTTGTCTGCACCGTAGTGGTACAATTTTTCAACTTCGCCTTCAATTTCATGACCCAATAAGACAGCTACTACTTCGTCTTTCAAATCTTCTTTCAATCTGGTGGATTCGCCGACAAGTTCAAGACCTACGTTCTGAATTTTTCCGCTTCTCTGTTCAATAACTACAAAAATACCTTTACTCATTGTAGGGTTTCCTCCTTATATTCCAAATTTAGTATATAGTTCTTCTGTCGCTGAAAGTCGCACTAAAATTAGATGATAAATTTAGCTTCCAACTTGTCGATAATAGCCTGAACTGCTTCTTCTGTAGAAACATCTTTCAAGATTGTACCAGTACCTTTTACTTCTTTTGTGAAGGACTGGTATACGTTTGTAGGGGAACCCTTCAAACCGATCATGTCAAGTTCAAGCTGATCTTTCAAATCGTCAAAACCTAATGTTTTGATTTCGCTTTCATATGCTTCAACGATACCTCTTACGGACATATATCTAGGATCTGCTAATTCAGCAATAGCTGTCAATAAGCAAGGTGTTTTGATTTTGATGATGTGGTAACCATCTTCGTACTGTCTCTGAACAACAACATATCCTTCTTTTGCTTCTTTTACTTCTTCTACATAAGAAACTTGAGGAATCTGCAATTTTTCAGCGATCTGAGGACCAACCTGAGCTGTGTCACCATCGATTGCCTGACGGCCTGTGATGATTACATCATAGCCAATTTTGTTCATAGCTGCAGCCAAGATGCCAGATGTAGCGTAAGTGTCAGAACCACCAAATTCTCTAGCGGAAACCAAATAAGCTTCATCACAACCCATAGCCAAAGCTTCTCTTAGAGCAACTTCTGCCTGAGGAGGTCCCATAGTAACTACAGTTACAGTGCCACCCAATTCTTCTTTTAACTGAAGAGCAGCTTCGATACCTGTTTTGTCGTCATGGTTAATGATAGAAGGTACGCCGTCACGGATCAGGGTGCCTGTTTTAGGATCAATTTTAACTTCAACTGTATCTGGTACTTGTTTAATACATACAACGATTTTCATTATAGTTGTTCTCCTTCCAAATGATAGTAGTGTCTAGCTTCGTATCTAGATTTCAGAAAATTTATCAAACTTTCATAGCTCCGGAGATGATCATCTTCATTGCTTCAGATGTACCTTCGTAGATTTCTGTAATCTTAGCGTCACGCATAGCTCTTTCCACAGGGTATTCACGGCAGTAACCGTAACCACCAAGCAACTGAACGCATGCTCTTGTTACTTCGTTAGCTACATCGGAAGCGAAAAGTTTACACATAGCTGCCAAAGGAGCGTAATTTTCATGATTGTCTTTTGCTGTTGCTGCTCTCCAAACCATCAATCTAGCAGCATCAACTTTTGTCTGGCAATCAGCAAGTTTGAACTGTGTGTTCTGGAACTTATTGATTGTTTTACCAAACTGTTTTCTTTCTTTAACATATTTCATTGCTTCGTCGATAGCACCCTGAGCAATACCTACGGACTGAGCGCCGATACCGATACGACCGCCACCTAAAGCTGTCATAGCAATTTTGTAGCCCTGGCCTTCTTTGCCAAGCAATCTGCTTGCAGGTACTCTTACGTTTTCGTAAGCAACTTCGCAGTTAGAAGCAGCTCTGATACCCATACGTTCAATGTTTTCACCAACAGTAAGGCCTGGCATTTCTCTATCTACGATGAACGCGGACATACCTTTAGGTCCTAAAGATTTGTCTGTCAAAGCGAATACGATAAATGTATCAGCAAAGCCGGAGTTTGTTGTAAAGATTTTTGTACCATTGATGATATAATCATCGCCATCTTTTACTGCTGTTGTCTGAACGCCAGATGCGTCAGTACCAGCATTAGGCTCTGTCAAACCGAAACAACCAACTTTTCTACCATCAACCAATGGTCTCAAAAATTCTTGTTTCTGTTCTTCTGAACCAAATTCATTGATACAAGGGCAGCAAAGAGATGTGTGCACGGAAAGAGTGATACCTGTGGATCCATCAATTTTAGATACTTCTTCCATAGCCAATGTGTATGTTAAAACATCAGCACCCTGACCGCCGTATTCTCTGGAATAAGGGATACCGAACATACCAGCCTTCTGTAACTTAGCTACAAGGCCAAGATCATATTCTTCAGCTTCGTCCATGTCCTTAGCTAATGGTTTGATCTCTGTTTCAGCGAATTTTCTGAACAATTCTTGCTGAAGTAACTGAGTCTTTGTTAATTTGAAATCCATTTAATATTCCTCCTATTTTTTAAAAATTTTAAAACAATCGGTGTTTCCACCAATCATTTCATGATACTTACTACGACCTTTCATGCTGTGAAAACTTGTCAACATTTTTGTTGACAAAAAATCCGTAAAACTGTTGCGTTTTATGGTGATACCGCCGCAATTTCCGGCTGTATTTCAAAAAAAATTGCAAAAAAATGAAATCACACTTTGTATTTTTATAAGAACATTCATCTTTTATACTATGAAATATTCATTTATAACCCATTAAATGATGTATCTTCGAACGAATTATTATAATGAAATATTGTTTAGTATGCAAGATATATCCCCAAAAAAGTACACACTCCTTTTCAGGCACGTGTAACATTCGCTTTCTTGTCCATCTATACTTTACACCATTGTCTTTTCTATGTCAATATATTTTGCATAGAAACTAAATTTTATCAACCTTCGTTGTCATACAACATTTAGTGAATATGTCCAAAGGCAAAAGCCTCTTTTAAAATAGCATAAAATCATCATGCTTCCGTTCGGTTTCTACAAAAATCTTTTTAAGACGCTACCCTATTCTGTGCTAAAAACTTATCATTTTTATTTTTCTTTCACAAAGATAATCGCCTTTTTTAATTATGAGCTATTTTGCCCACTATAAAAAAAGAAGTACCCCAAAATAGGTACTTCTTTTTATTTAATTCTTATGCCAAGATTTCTGTTACAGAACCAGCGCCTACTGTTCTACCACCTTCACGGATAGCAAAACGAAGACCCTGAGTCATAGCAACAGGTGTAATCAATTCGATAGACATTTCTAC
>JBKEAS010000082.1:0-2681 GCA_047972635.1 Anaerotignum sp. | reverse complement strand
GATGACCAAGTCCTTAGTTGTTTTAAAATGCTAATACCATCCAAATCGGGTAGCCCTAGGTCAAGTAAAATTAAATCGGGGCAGTGTGATGCAATCATGGATAGTGCTTCTTGACCTCGTTTGGCAGAAAGGACGCCGAAATCGTTGGATTTTAATGTGGTTTCAATAAAGTTTGAAATGGCTTCTTCATCTTCAACAACGAGTATTCTTGCTTTTATTGACATTTTAAAACGCTCCTTTTATAGGTAATGTGAATGTAAAATTTGCACCACGGCTATGGTTTTCGGCAAATATATTCCCGTTGTGCGCGAGTATAATTGTTTTGCATATGGAAAGGCCGATACCCAATCCTCTGCTAGAATCTGCGGATACATTCGTGAGATTTCCTTCAAAGATAGTGGATATAATTGCTTCGTCAATTCCGTTTCCATAATCAATGACAGAAAAGAATGCAAGATTGTTTTCTTGATACACAGTTAGTTGTATAGGGTGTGTGGTTCCCGAATGGCGTATGGCATTTTCTAATAAGTTTATCAAAACCTGCTCTATGAGCGTTGCATCCATAGGTACAATTAGTAGATCTTCTGGAACAGAGACGTTTATTGTTGAATTTGGAAAGCGTTTATAAATTCGTGATACAGACTCGGCAACAACTTCTTCTACCAGTTCATCTTGTTTTTTTATACGTGCATCTTCACTGTTGATCCTTGTGATTGACAATAGATTTTCTACCATATGAATAAGCCATTGTGCATCATGATGGATATTGCCAAGCAATTGGTCGACTGTTTCTTCGTCGATTTTATGCTTGTTTTCTTGCAGGGTTGTTGTAGCACCTAAAATACAGGTTAGCGGTGTTCGTAAGTCGTGAGAGACTGCCCTTAGGAGATTGCCACGCATTTTTTCTTTTTCTTTTTCTAATAAAATTTGCTGTGCTTTTTCTTCGGTAGACTGTCTTTGCAGGGCTAAGATGGTTTGTGAAATCATAATTTCAGAAAATACAAAGGTGTCAAATAATACATGGTCATCATCAAAAAGAAGCCCAATTACACCGTAGACTTTATTGTCAGAAGAAATGGGAATATAACTTCCTTTACAGTTTTGCGCTTTTGGGTCAATTTCGATACCACATACTTCGTTTTTCATATAGGCAGTGATTGCCAATTGTAGTTCTAAGGGGCTATTAAAAATCAGTTCATCTTGATTTTGTAGTGTTTTAAATAATTTAATTTCAGGATTGTTGGGGTTACCCAGATATACAACTACACTACATTGGTTTGATTGAAAGAAAAAATCCAAGGTGATTTCCATAATGCTATTTAACGTGTTGGCTGATAAGAGGGCATTGCTCATTTTTGTAAGGTTTTCAGCTCTTTGCTCACGCATTGCCGAAAGGATAGCCGCTTTTTTCACTCTTGTGGTTAATGCACTTGTTAAAACGGACATAAGAAGCAATAGCGCAAAGGTAAGAGGATATCCAACTATGAAAAAATTAATTGCAAAATAAGGATAGGTGAAGAAGAAGTTTACAGCAATAACCCCGCCTAAGGAGGAGAAAATACCCCAGATGTATCCACGGGTAATTACGGAAGTAACGGCAACTGCAAGCATATATACGCCAAAAATATTATCGTTGATAATATTCATATGAGTCATGCATAATGCAAATATGGTTGCAATCAAAAAGATGAATATGGTTTTTAGAAAATCATATAAGATAATACTACGGGAAAGTTTTACATTTTTTAGTTGTCGCAAAAAATCTCTCATTTATATCTTACCTTTCCGGAAAAATAGTTTCGTATGATTATTATACACTGTTTTTTACAATAAGCGAAATATTTTACTCAAAAGTGTATAAATGTTTCATATTTCTGGGGGGGATCATTGCAAAGCAAGATAGAGTTTGTTATAATTGAATACAAATGTTAAGACAAAGGAGTAGCATACAAATGAAAAAACCAGTTGTGTCTTTAGAACAGGCAAAAAAAATAATAGAACAATACCCAACGCCATTTCACCTTTATGATGAAAAAGGAATTCGAGAAAATGCCCGTAAAGTAAATCAAGCTTTTTCTTGGAATAAAGGTTTTAAAGAATTTTTTGCAGTAAAAGCAACACCCACCCCAGGGATTTTGCAAATTTTAAAAGAAGAGGGTTGTGGGGCAGATTGTTCGTCTTTTACCGAGTTGAAAATGGCTGAGGCAGTGGGATTTGCTAGGGATGAAATTATGTTTTCTTCCAATATGACACCTGCAGAAGATTTTGTTTTAGCAAGTGAATTGAACGCAATTATTAACTTCGATGATCTTACGCATATTGCATATTTTGAAAAATTAGCAAAGGTTCCAGAGACAGTTTGTTGTAGATATAATCCTGGCGGCGTTTTTCAAGTATCTAATGATATTATGGATAGCCCAAAGGATGCCAAATATGGAATGACAAAAGAACAAATCCCAGAGGCTTTTAAGATTTTAAAAGCAAAAGGTGCTAAAAACTTTGGTATTCACGCATTTCTTGCAAGTAATACAGTAACGAACGAGTATTATCCAGTGCTAGCTAAAATTCTTTTTGAATTAGCAGTAGAACTTCGTAATGAAACTGGTGTTGATATTAAATTTATTAATCTTTCCGGTGGAATTGGAATTCCTTATTTACCAGATGTCGAACCAAACGATATT
>JBKEAS010000035.1:0-8997 GCA_047972635.1 Anaerotignum sp. | reverse complement strand
ATTGCATCACGAATGGATCTAACCGTATCAACATCAAAAATAGAATCTACACCCTGCAAAATCGTTGCCATTCGCTCAAGTCCCATACCGGTATCCACATTTTTTTGAGCCAACTCTGTATAGGTACCGTCTGTTTCTGCATTAAACTGGGTAAGTACCAAATTCCAAAATTCCATATAGCGGTCACAATCGCACCCTACACTACAAGTAGGGCTGTCACAGCCGTATTCTACCCCTCTATCAAAATAAATCTCCGTGCAAGGACCACAAGGACCTGTGCCATGCTCCCAGAAATTATCAGCCTTACCTAATTTTACAATCCTATCACGAGGAATGCCTACCTTATTGTGCCAAACATCTCCCGATTCATCATCTTCTTCATAGATTGTCACATACAGTTTATCCTCTGGAATGCCTAAATCTTTGGTAACAAATTCCCAAGACCAAGGAATGATCTCATTTTTAAAATAATCGCCAAATGAGAAATCTCCAAGCATTTCAAAAAATGTGCCGTGACGTGCTGTTTTCCCAACATTTTCAATATCGCCTGTACGGATACATTTTTGGCAAGTTGTGATTCTCTTACTTGGGGGAATTTCCTGCCCTGTAAAGTACGCCTTCATTGGTGCCATACCCGAATTAACAAGCAACAAACTTTTGTCGTTGCGTGGAACCAACGGAAAGCTTTGCAAACGCATATGCTCTTTGCTTTCAAAAAAAGCAAGAAATGCCTCTCTTATTTCATTTACGCCCATATATTTCATACAACATCCTCCTTAAAAAAATTCTATTTATTTTATTTTGTCATGCCTACGCGTATATTCACAAAGCAAATATACGTATAACTAACACTTTGCAAGCAAACCTTTATTTTCAGTGAGGGCTTGCTACCCCCATTGAAAATACAAGAATTTCCCCACCACCTTAGAGGTGGGGAAATTCTTGATGTCGGTTAAAAAAAGAAAAGTCCCTGATCACTAAGGATCAGGGACGAATAAACCGTGGTACCACCCTGCTTACGGTTTTCTAAAAAACCGTCGCTTTTATATCGTTAACGCCGACCTACGCCATAACATACTTCATTTCCGCTACGGAGCTGTGAAAAAAATCCAAAAAGACTGCTTCTTTAACGGGCTTCCAAAAACCTCTCACCAATGGCTTTTTCTCTGCAAAGGCATGCTCACGTAAAATACTACTTCTTTTTATGGCCTTTCAATTCATTCAATTAAGATGATTATATTCAGCCACACTCGATTTGTCAAGAGATAAGAAGATTTCTTCACGAAAATCAATTTTAAACATGAAAGCCTTGAGGCTCTGCCTCAATCTCTGCAATTTTTATAAAAATTGATAACATTTTTATTCAAAAAACTTGTCGGTCTGGACAACGTCCAAAAAATCTTTTCAAAAATTTGTTTTTTCCGCTAGCATTTGTTTCATCGTTTCGCCCATTCGCTTCAAGCCAACTTCTATCTTTCCATCATCCAACCCACAAAAGCTTAGCCGCACATGACCACTATCTTTTCCGCTGATTTCAAACTGACTTCCTGGCGTTAAAATCACATTTTTTTCTAACATTCGGCTACAAAAGGCTTCAGCCCCCACACCCTTAGGCAGTCTTATCCAAAGACTTACGCCGCCACTTGGCAAAAAATAAGTCACCTGCCCGCCCAAATATCTATTTGCTAAGGTAAGCGTACGGCGGTACTTCTCACCACCAAAACGACGCATGGTCTTTGCGTGTGTATCCCAATTGTTTTCTTGCAAATACTCCTCCATCGCTTTTTGGATAAAGCCAGACGTAGAGATATCTGTGGTATATTTTGCCTCCGTCACCCCTTGATGAACTTTCTTTGGCAAAACCATAAGGCCCATACGCAAACCAGGCATTAAAATTTTCGAAAAACTCTTGATATAAATCACACGATTTTTATAGTCCAACGCTTTAAGCGGTACAGGCATCTCCTTGGTATAATAAAAATCATAAAAATCGTCCTCTTCTATGATATACGTATCATACCGCTCGGCAAGCTCAAGCAAACGACGCTTCTTTTCAAGAGAATAGGAAATCCCCGTCGGCGTCTGAAAATACGCCATCATATAAATAAACCTTGGATGATACAATTTCAAATAATCCTCAAGCACATCCATCTTCATGCCATCATCTTCCAAAGGGATTTCTATCAGCTTTGCGCCCCTTGACAAAAAAGCCCCCGCAGCACCATAAAAAGTTGGGCTTTCCACAAAAACAACATCACCAAATTGGAGCATTGCCTTTGAAATAACATCAATCCCTTGCTGTGCACCAGAAATAATTTGTACACTTTCAACTCCAGCCTGAATGCCATAAGACTCCAGATATGTGCACAGTCTTTGACGCAAGGGGCCGTATCCCATGCTATCGGTGTAGCGAAATGCACCACCTTTTTCTCGCACTAACACCTCGTTAAAGGCTTTTTTAAAGGCGTCTACCGGAAACAACTCATGGGGCAAAGAAGTATTTGCAAAATTGATTGCCTTATCAAACGAGATACCCGTTTCAAAATGACTGAGATTGCCCTTTGCAACCGGCTCTGGAATTGCCTCGATTGGCAAAGGTGACACAAAGGTACCGCTCCCCCTTCTTGTGTATACCATTTGCTTTTTTTCCAAATATTTATAAGCATTGACCACCGTCACATTGTTTACGTCATATTTTTCTGCCATCTTTCGTATAGACATCAATTTACTATCCGGAGCGAGCCTTCCATCTGTAATCAACTTGGCCAGCCCATCAGCTAATTGTTGATACAAAGGTATTTCCCCTTCTTTATCCAATTTGATATGAAAGATTGTATCAGACATAGGACCTTCCCCTTTTTAATCGTAACATTTTCTGCCCAATGCACCTAAAATACCCATACTTTCACGGTATTTTGCAACGGTTCTACGAGAAATTTGTATACCTTCTTTTTGCAATAATTCAGTTAGCTCTCTATCGCTAAAAGGTTTCTTTTTATCTTCTTTTTCAATCATAACTCGTATTTTTTGCTGGATACTATCTGCCGAAACACTTCCCTGCAACTCCGAAGATAAAGCTTTTGAAAAAAACGCATGGAGCGGGAAAACCCCTCGGTCGCATTGCAAATATTTATCCTTTACTGCACGACTTATGGTTGACTCATGAACCTCCATCAAGTCTGCAATATCTCCCATTCTCAGAGGTTTTAACTGTGCCTCAGAACATAAAAAGAACTCTTTTTGACGATCCACAATACAATTTACTGTACCAAGGAGTGTACTTTCACGTTTTGAAATACATTGCATCGCCCATTCTGCTTGCCTCAATTTATTTGAAATATAGTCTTTTGTTTCCTCCGAACCGCCTTCACGCAATATCTTCATATAGGAGGGGCTAATAAACAATTTCGGCGTAGCAGAGGTATTGATTGTTACCAATAATTGCCCTTCCTGTTTTTGCACAAAAACATCCGGAGTGATATATTCTATCGGTTTAGGTGACAAAAATCCCCTACCCGGCTTTGGCTCACATGCTCGAATTTCATCGTATGCTGCAACCGCTTCTTCCAAGGTAACTTTTAGTTGTTTTGCAACAAAGGAAATTTTATTTTTCGCTAAATCTAACAGGTGGTTTTCCACCATAGCAATAGCAAGGTCAGAGGCTTGTTTCTGTCGCAATTGTATCAACAAACATTCTTCTAAATTTCTTGCACCAACACCCGGCGGGTCTAAAGATTGCAAAATCCCAAGAACATCCGCACTACAACTTTCTCTTATGGAGTATTTCTCTTGTGCCACTTCCAATGCATCTTGTTCTAAATAGCCACTTTCTTCTGTGCTTTCGGCTAAAAAACGTAACACACGTTTCAGCCCATCTCCCACCTTTAATATATTGATTTGAAAAAGAAGATATTCACGCAAACTTTCTCTCTCTCTTTTTCCAACAAGTTCTTTTGCGTCTCGCTCATCTTCTTGTTCTACACGGTATAAGTTACGATTTTGCTCATCGGCATCTTCTAGCCATTCAAGTTTTTGAAGCAGCTTATAGTCTTTCGCCTGCTCTTGTGCAGAGTTGTCTTGCCACTCCAAAAGCGGATTTTCTTCTGCTAACCCATACATATATTCCGAAAGAGTCATCGCATTCATCTGTAAAATTTCAATAGATTGTTGCATTTTTTGCGATAAAATTTGTTTTTGGGCTAGTTGCAAGGATAAATCCACAGTATCACCTTCTTTGATATATATTTTAACAATACATTTCCCTAATATTTGTACTATTTTATATTTTATCATAGTTAAAAAAGAAAAAAAAGCTACATTTTTGCCAAGTTCGTATAAATAGCCAACTATATATGCCATTTTTTTGTCAAATTACCTTAAAATCTCAATGTTTTTAGCTCTTTAATTATAGTAATATATAATCATTTACTTTTTTACATAAAAATAGTAAACTGGAGTAGGCTAATAACTAGCATACAAAATGATACTATGTATACATAAAAACTATACATATATTAAAAAAAGATGTGTTTTTTGAGAGGGAAATTTTTTTGTGTTATATTTGCACAATTGGAATTTTTCACTTTTTTTCGTAAAAATATTGTGAAAACCTTCTTTTTGTATTAAAATACAGCTGTTGTATGTATAGTTTTATCATTTCATTTAAGCTATAACACATTATTGTGCTACCCAGCACAAAAAAACACTTGACAGAGGGGGATCATATGCAAGCTTTAACGTTTAAACGTGGAGTTCATCCGCCTGATGGAAAAGCTCTGTCCGCAGAGCAGCCTATTCAGGTGGTACTCCCACAGGAAAACTCTGAATTATTCTACCCCATGAGCCAACACATCGGCGCACCTTGTGAGCCTATTGTTGCAGTTGGTAATCATGTAAAAGTTGGTCAGAAAATTGCAGAGTCACCCGCATTCATGTCTTCTCCAATTTTTGCCAGCGTTTCTGGTGAAGTTGTGGACATTCGTCCTATGCTGGTTCCAGGCGGTACTATGGTAAAATCTATCGTTGTGAAAAACGACGGTAAAATGGAAGAAATCGAAAGTATGAACCAAGGAAGAGACTACACTTCTATGTCCAACGATGAAATTCTTGCAGCAATCAAAGATGCAGGCGTTGTTGGCCTTGGTGGTGCCGGTTTCCCGACACACGTAAAATTAAACCCACCAAAAGATACTCCTATTGATCACATTTTGATCAATGCGGCTGAATGTGAGCCTTATCTCACTTGTGACTATCGTTTGATGGTAGAAGAACCAGAACGCATTATTAAGGGTCTACAGATTATGTTGAAATTGCATCCAAATGCAAAAGGCGTAATTGGTATCGAAATGAACAAGCCAAAAGCCATTGAAATTATGACAAAGGCTTGCGAAGGCATTGATAATATTATCGTGCAGCCCTTGGTAACAAAGTTCCCTCAAGGTTCTGAAAAACACTTGATTGCTGCTATTACAAATAGAGAAGTAAAATCAGGTGCATTGCCCGCAAGTGCAGGTTGTATTGTTGACAATGTTGACACTGTTCTTGCGATTGAAAGAGCAATTGTAAAGGGCAGACCTTTGATGAGAAGAGTTGTAACCATTTCCGGTAAGGGCATCAAAAACCCTGGTAACTACAAAATCCGTATTGGTATGACACTACGTGATTTGGTAGATGCAATCGGCGGTTTTAATGAGGAAAATCCTCCTGTAAAATTAATTGCCGGTGGTCCTATGATGGGTCCTACGCTCTATACTTTGGATGTTGCATCCGTAAAAACAACTTCTGGTTTGCTTTGCTTCACAAAAGAAGAAGCATACATCCCCGAAGAAAGAAACTGCATCCGTTGCGGTAAATGCGTAGATCACTGTCCTATGGCACTTATGCCTTTCTTACTAAACGCTTGTGCCCTAAAAGGTGATGGCGACGCTTTCGTAGCACACCATGGCTTAGATTGTATCGAATGTGGTAGCTGCTCTTACGAATGTCCAGCAAAACGCCACTTGGCACAGTCTATCCGTGCCGTTAAGAAGGTTGAAGCAGGCAAAAAAGCAGCCGCTGCGGCAGCTGCAAGAGCAAAAGCAGAGGCAGAAGCGAAAGCAGAAAAGAACTAAAGGGGGAAAATAAAACATGGCTAATTTTGTAGTATCCGGTACCCCTCACGTACGTTCTAAGGAATCTATTCAGAGCATCATGCGTGATGTAATTATCGCGTTGGTTCCTGCTTCCGTGATGGGAATTTGGTTTTTTGGCATAAATGCACTTATGATTATTGTTGCTGCAGTTGCATCTTCCGTATTCTTTGAGTGGTTATATCAAAAAATTATGAAAAAACCAGTTACAATCAGTGACTTAAGTGCTGTTGTAACAGGCTTACTTTTGGCATTAAACTTACCTGCAGCAACACCTATCTGGGTGCCTATTGTAGGTAGTGCATTCGCAATTATTATTGCAAAACAACTTTTTGGTGGTTTGGGTCAAAACTTTATCAATCCTGCCCTTGCGGGTAGAGCGTTCTTAATGGCTTCTTACCCCACAGAAATGACATCTTGGACATCTGCTGGTAATTTTGGTGCTGACGCAGTTGCTGTTGCAACACCTTTGGCAGAGCTCAAGGCAGGCGTTACACCTGCTGCAAGCCTTACAGATGTTTTGGTTGGTAATGTTGGCGGTTGTATTGGTGAAACTTGTGCAATTGCGTTGATTATTGGTGGCGTTTACTTAATTGCAAAACACGTAATCAGCTGGAGAATTCCTGTAATCTACATCGCTACTGTATTCGTATTGACTGCAGCAATCGGTAGACATGGCGTTCGTGTTCCTGTTTATGAAATTTTTGCCGGCGGTTTGATGCTTGGTGCTTTCTTTATGGCAACTGACTACGCATCATCTCCTGTTACAATAAAGGGACAGGTAATTTTCGCACTTGGTTGTGGTTTGATCACCTCTCTAGTAAGAATTTTTGGTGGTTACCCAGAAGGCGTATCCTACTCTATTTTGATTATGAACCTTTGTGTGCCTTTGATTGAAAGATTTACAGAACCTACAATCTTTGGTGCATTACCTAAAGTGAAGGAGGCGAAAAAAGCATGAACACAAAAGAAGTTGTAAAACCCGCTGTGGTATTGCTCATTATCGCCAGTGTTGCTGCTGCTGCTTTAGGATTTGTTCAATCCATTACAGCAGAACCTATTAAAATGCAGGAAGAAAAAACAAGAGCTGAATCTATGCAGGCAGTTATGCCAGAGGCTAGCAGCTTTGAACAACTTACTGACATTGAATTAGCAGAATCTGTGGACTCCGTATTCAAAGCAGATAACGGCGGTTTCGTTGTTATTACTACACCCGGCGGTTTTGGCGGTGCAGTTTATACAATGGTTGGTATCGACGCTGACGGTGTTATCACTGGTTTACGTGTTACAAAGCACGCAGAAACACCTGGTTTGGGTGCAAAAGCAACAGAGCCTGATTTCTACGAACAATTCACCGGTAAATCCGGTTCTGTAGCCGTAACAAAAGACGGCGGCGAAATTGTTCCTATTACAAGCTCCACAATCACTTCCAGAGCTGTTGCCGATGGCGCAACCACAGCATTGGAATGGTTTGCTGAAAACGGAGGTGCTTATTAATGGCTAACCCATTGAAACTTATTAAAAATGGTATTATCGATGATAACCCAACCTTCGTACAGGTAATCGGTATGTGTCCTACCCTTGCGGTAACAAGTTCCGCAATCAACGGTATCGGCATGGGTTTATCTACAACAGCAGTTTTAATTTGTGCGAACTTGTTCGTATCTTTGCTTAGAAATGTTATTCCTGACAAAGTAAGAATTCCTTGCTTTATCGTAGTTATTGCAACATTCGTTACAATTATTGAATTTATGCTAAAAGCATACTTGCCTGCACTAAACGCATCTTTGGGTCTTTTCATTCCTTTGATCGTTGTTAACTGTTTGATCCTTGCTCGTGCAGAAGCATTCGCTTGTAAAAACGGCCCTATTGCGTCTATTTTTGACGGTATCGGTATGGGTCTTGGATTTACAGTAGCTTTGGGTTCTTTAGGTTTAGTGCGTGAGTTAATTGGTGCTGGTACATTGTTTAATATCACTGTACTTCCAGAAGCATTCCCTAGAACATTATTGTTCGTAATGGCACCCGGTGCATTCTTTACATTGGGTTGCATGATGGCTGCGTTAAACCATTTCAGAAACAAGAAGAAAGCTTAAGAAGGAGGGGAAATTAAATGGATCTAATCTTATTAGTATTAGCCGGGGTTTTCGTAAACAACTACGTTTTATCCCAGTTCTTAGGTATCTGCCCCTTCCTTGGTGTTTCTAAAAAAGTTGAAACAGCCGCAGGTATGGGTATGGCCGTTATCTTCGTAATGTCCTTGGCAGCAGCAGTTGCTTGGTTGGTTTACAACCTTATCTTAGTTCCACTTAACATCACATACCTATATAACATTGCGTTTATTTTGGTTATCGCATCCTTAGTACAGTTTGTAGAAATGTTCTTAAAGAAAGCTGCACCTGCCCTTTATCAGGCATTGGGTGTTTTCCTTCCTTTGATCACAACAAACTGTGCCGTTTTAGGTGTTGCTGTGTTGAATATGCAAAAAGGTTATAACTTCATCGAAGCTGTATTAAACGGCTTTGGTGGTGCAACAGGCTTTGCTTTGGCAATTGTTCTGTTTGCTGGTATCCGTGAAAGAACCGCAGACAATGATACACCGAAAGCCTTCGATGGTTTCCCATTGGCCTTGATTACAGCAGGCCTTATGTCCATCGCATTCTTAGGCTTTACCGGCTTAATTAAGCTATAATACAAGGAGGGTAACAAATATGATAGAATTAGCAAATATTATAAACCCGATCCTTAGTATCGGTGGTCTCGGCGTTGTTTTTGGTGCAGGCCTTGGCATCGCTGGTGAAGTTTTCAAGGTAGAAGAAGATCCTAAAATCGGCGAAATTTTAGAAGTACTTCCCGGTGCAAACTGTGG
>JBKEAS010000005.1:0-9723 GCA_047972635.1 Anaerotignum sp. | reverse complement strand
GTGCCATTGACTGCCGAAGCCACATCTCTTAATTTGAAATAGGTATAGTCATCAATCGTATACACCTCTAAAGAAACTGCCTTTCCATCAATCGTAATTTTTGCTTTTGTTGCGTAAGCTTTTTTCTTTTCGATCACAATTGGTTCTTCCGTTTCGGCTTCTGAAACAACACGTGTACTATAATATTGCTTGATAGAGGTTGCCACTTCTTGTCTATTGTCAAATATATCTCTAGCACTAAAGAATACACTTCCATCTACGCCATAATTTTCGTTAATCTTTAGCTGTTTTGCAATCTCCTTTGAAACCACATCTTTATAAATGCCATGCCCGATGTAGAGCGTAACATCTGTACCTTTTACCAAATTGCTCCACCACTTCACAAGTGTCTCGTAGTCTGCATATGCATTTCCAGTCTCCCAATATATCTGTGGCACAATATAATCAATCCAGCCTTTTTCAACCCAAGTTTTTGCATCGCCAAATACAGAGTAATACCCTTCTCCGCCATTTGTTGCAGAACCTGCAGAATCAGAGCTATTATTTTTCCAAATTCCGATTGGGCTAATACCAAATTCTACATCAGAATTTATAGAATTAATTTCTTTGCTAACCATCTGCACCATATCATTGATGTGTCCTCGGCGTGCGTTAGCTTCCTGCCCATCTCTACTTTCGCCCTCAGATAGAGGATAATTGGTGGGGTAAAAATAATCATCAAAATGAATTGCATCAACATCGTAATTTTCTACAATCTCACCTACGGTGTCACGAATATATTCCTTTACCTCCGTCTTTGCAGGGTTATAATACATCGCCCCATCGTATGTGATAATCCAATCCGGATGCTGTCTTGCCATATTGTCAGCAGAAAGTACCGACAAATCCGTACCTTTGGTCGTAATACGATATGGGTTTAACCATGCATGAAATTCCATCCCTCTTTTATGCGCTTCTTCAATCATAAACGCCATAGGGTCATAGCCAGGATCTTTGCCTTGCACACCTGTTAAAACCGCACTCCAAGGGTTTAATTCAGATTTATAAAATGCATCTCCTTTTGGTCTAACTTGAACTACAACAGCATTAATGCCAACTGCCTGCAACTTGTCCAATTTTTCAGAAAATTCAGCCTTTTGCTTTGTAATATCATTTTGCACCGACGGATAATCTGCACTATAGACTGTTGAAATCCATGCACCACGAAAATCTTGTGAGTCAGCAGCATATGTCGTCGTCATCCCTGTACTGCCTAATAAAACTGACGCTGTTACAAGCACTGCCCCTACTTTCTTAAACCAATTTTTCATCATTATCCCCCGTAATTTTACCGCACGCGGTTTTTATATTATTCTACCTAATCTGCCTTTTTTCCTATTCTATCACACTATTTCTACAAATACCATTACAAATATATTGCGAATTGATAGTAATATATGGCTTACTATTGTAATATTGATTTTTTCACATCTACGTCTATTTGTCAGTCATATAATCCAGCTACCGTTACCCCAATTATATTCGTATTCTAAAAAGGATTGCATAAAATGATGAGGTGTATTACCATATAAAAAAAGAAAGTTTGAGGTGTCGTACATGAAATATGGCTTAATTGGCGAAAAACTTGGTCATAGTTTTTCCAAAATCATACATGAGCAATTGGCAGATTACACATATAACCTATTCCCGCTCTCCAAAGAAAACTTTCATGTGTTTATGGAAAAAAAAGATTTCAGTGCTATCAACGTAACCATTCCTTATAAGGAAGCAGTTCTCCCCTATTTGGATCACATTGACGCAAAAGCACAAGCCATAGGTGCTGTCAATACCATTGTCAAAAAAGAAGATAATGCTCTCTATGGATACAACACAGATTATGATGGTTTCCGCTATATGCTAGAAAAACATAAAATAGACCCTAGAAACAAAAAAGTTTTGTTACTTGGAAAAGGCGGTGCAGCAAAAGCATGTTATGCTGTAGTAAAAGATATGTGTGCCAAAGAAATTTTCACCGTATATTATAAAGAAAGCCCACAAACCATAACATATGAAACTTGCTATGCAAATCATGCTGATGCAGAAATCATAATCAATACCACTCCCGTTGGCATGTACCCTCATACAGAGCAAAGTCCCATAGATTTAGCACATTTTTCAAAACTAGTTGCTGTTGTGGATGTTGTCTATAACCCTTTAAGAACAAAATTCGTATTAGATGGCATCTCTAAAGGTGTAATTGCTGTGGGTGGACTAGAAATGCTGATCGGCCAAGCAAAATGTGCTGTAGAAATTTTTTTAGATACACAAATAGAAGATACCATAATACAAAAACAGTACCTTTCTCTTTTAGAAGAACGTAACAACCTGGTACTCATTGGCATGAGCGGTTGTGGCAAAACAACCTTAGGAAAAATGGTCGCCAAGGAATTAGGAAAAACCTTTGTTGACATAGACGAAGAAATTGTAAAGCAAATCAATATGCCAATAGCCGACTACTTTTCAACTATGGGAGAATTGGCTTTTCGTGAACTAGAAAAAGCGACAGTCTTGAAATTTTCACATCAAAACGGTCTTGTTATATCCACAGGCGGCGGAGTTGTAAAAGACAAAGCAAATATAGATGTATTAAAGCAAAACGGCCTTATCTTTTGGATCAAAAGAGATGCCTCTCTCCTAGAGAGCGGAAATGGCAGACCTCTCACACCAAATGCGGAAGCCACCCTTCTTTTGTATCAGCAACGTCTGCCTTTATACACCGCATTTGCAGAAGCAATTTGCGAAAACAATACAACTGTGCAAAATGCACTAGAAGATATCTTACAACAATACACCAACTTCTTAATTCACTCATAAAAAATCAAAAAATAATAACGGCGGTCAGCACAAAACTCTGTGCTGACCGCCGTTTGTTTTACAAACCAAAATTCAATTTTCTTTTATTCCATTAAGATACAGCAACTTTTTTAAAGCGAAACCGCTTATATTTTCGTTCCACAACTTCACAAACACAACAAATTTTATCTGCAAACGTAACCACATAAGATTCAATATATCTAGGCGGAGTCAAAGTACAAGGCCACATATGTTTACGAATGGCATCTTGTTCGACTTTATTTAGCTTCGTAATTTTACTTGCATTATCCAACGCCACTCTAGGATGCCAACAAGCATGGTGCATAGGAACTCCTTTTTTTGTTCTCCAATCATACAAAAACAAATCGTGTAGGAGTCCAGCTCTTGCTGCCGAACGATAATCCCAGCCCATCTGATAACAAATCAAAAAGCTATAATATGATACATTAACACTATGTTGTAGTCTGCTTGTATTGCAATGTTGCATAAACGAATCCATCTTGTTTACCATTTCGTGATCAATGATATCCTGTATACATTCCATATACACTGCTAACAGTTCATCTTCACTCATGTTGCTGAAATCTTTTTTGGAACCAATTGCCTTGTGCATTGGCATCACTTCCTTTTTAAGATTAATATCCATTATATTTCTCTAACAGAGAAAACAATCCACTCACGGTACAAAAATTTATTCATTCTTTAAAATAAGAATTATAATACTTAAATTAAAGAACCACAAATTCTCTGCCGTTCTATCCATGTCCGTAGTATAACACAGTTACTTTTTCCAATCAAGAAAGATATTATTAAAAATTTATAACATTTTTGGAAAAATAGCTTGTGTGATTTTTCATTTCAAAAAAAATACAGCCCTATTTTGCAATAAGGCTATATTTCTTTTCTTATCCTCATATCACTTCTATTTTTCCCTGGGTTTTGCAATCAAAGCTACAATAAAAGCAAACACCACAGCAGCCGTAATTCCTCCTGCGGCAGCCTTTAACCCCCCAGTAAACACCCCTAAAATACCAGCTGAATCCACCTCTTTCATAACCCCCTCAGCCAAACGAAACCCAAAGCCGGTTAAAGGTATGGTTGCACCTGCTCCGCCAAATTCTTCCAAATGTTGATACATGCCAACACCACCCAGAACACAGCCAACGCACACATAAAGAACCAAAATTCTTCCCGACGTCAGCTTTGTCTTATCCATTAAAATCTGCCCAATAATGCAAAGCGTACCTCCAACCAAAAATGCCTTTAAAAAAGGGATCATGATTTCCCCTCCTTTTTTCCACAGCCTTCAATGACAACGCCGTGGGCAATACCAGGAATGTTTTGTCCTTGCTGAGAAGACGTCGTGCTGAGTAACGCTCCTGTAGGAATAAAAAGCATTCTCTTTACTTCTCCTGCCATTAACTTAGGATAAAAGTAAGCAGAAAATGTAACTGCTGAACAAGCACAACCACTGCCGCCGCTATGCGTATCTTGTGTCTCTTTATCAAAAATTTCAATGCCACAATCTGTAAATTGTCCGCCTTCTTCCTCAATAGGCGAAAGGTGATATCCTTCTTTTTCCATAAGTTCCATAACCAAAGTCCGTCCGATTTCACCTAAATCTCCGGTGGCAATCACATCATAATCCTGCGGTGTCCTTCCCGTATCTTGAAAATGGTTTAGCAAAACATCTACTGCAGCCGGTGCCATTGCTGCCCCCATATTGTTTGCATCCGTAATACCCATATCTCGCACTTTTCCCGTCGTTATTTCCGTAATACAAGGAAATTTCCCCTTTTTGCCCAAAACTGCCGCTCCATCCCCTGTTACCGTCCAACTTGATGTGGGTGGTCTCTGGTTTCCCAGTTCCAAAGGAGCACGAAACTGTTTCTCCGCCCCACAAAAATGACTAGATGCACCTACTAAGGTATGATTGGCAAATCCGCCATCAATTAGCATTGCGCCCAAACTCATAGATTCGCCCATGGTAGAACAAGCACCATATAATCCAAAAAAAGGAAGTTCAAATCCCATTGTCCCAAACGTAGAGGCTGTGCATTGATTTAAAAGATCACCACAAAGCAAATAATCGATATCTTTCATCTTTAAACCTGCCTTTT
Source organism: Anaerotignum sp. (assembly GCA_047972635.1). Lineage (GTDB taxonomy): Bacteria > Bacillota > Clostridia > Lachnospirales > Anaerotignaceae > Chakrabartyella. Next base: position 4,750 of record JBKEAS010000005.1, on the reverse strand, counting down.
GTACCACAAGCTCCATATTTTCTCTAATAAACCGACTTTCTGCAAGCTCCCAACTTTTTTCTCCAAACATAGAGTCCTCAATAACTTTATCAAAATATTTTCCCAAAGGGCCTTCGCCTTCTTTTTTCCCAACAGTAGATGCCGTCGCCATAATACGAACCCCTTCACTCAAACGAACGGTCTGTTTTCCTATTTTTTTCACGCCCAACTAAAATCACCTGCCTACAAAATAATATATAACTCCCACAATCATAGAAGTTAGCGTTCCATATACAATGACAGGACCTGCCAAAATAAACATCTTGGCACCTGTTCCAAAAATTAAACCTTCTTTTTTAAACTCAATCGCCGGTGCAACCACAGAATTTGCAAACCCTGTGATCGGTATAATGGTCCCTGCACCACATTGCTTCCCCATCTTTTCATACAATCCAAAACCAGTTAAAATTGCCGAAATTGCAATTAGGGTAATAGACACCATCAAAGATGCCTCATCCTCCGTAAATCCTGTTTTAAAGTAATCAAATAGCAATTGACCAAAACCACAAATAAGCCCTCCTGAAAAAAATGCCTTCATACAATCCGTAACAATGGGACTATTTGGTGATGCTTTTTTCACCATTTCACCATATTCTTGCTTGGCACGCTGACTTGTATCCATGGTTATCCCTCCTTTATCTTATTTATATACTCAATTCAAATAAACCCAACTTTTTATAGCCTCTACTTTTTATAAAACATAAAATCCATCGACACAAAAATATATCAATGAACCAAAAACTTTGCCCAAGGCAAAACTTAATAATATCCAAGGAAGCCCTTTGGTTATTCTGCCTCGACGCATTAAAATTGGCATTACGTTTAAAACCTCTGCCAACGCCATTGCCAAAACACCCATAAAAATTCCAATTGCAAGAGCATACCCACCTGCTAAAACAGGAATACTCGGAAATCTATAATCAACAAACATCGCCGTCGTACCAAAAAATCCTCCAAGCAAAATCACATCTTCATACAACCGAATATGCTTTGTCGTTTTACTTCTTTCTGCCATACGCGGAACAATACCAATTGCTGCAATAAAAGCAAACACCCCTGCTGAGATAGCCATACCCGTTGAATACCCTATTAAGACCATCAAAATCTTCGCAATCATTTTTCTTTTCCTCTTTTGGCATTGAGCTGATTTAGCTTATCCACAATGCTAGCGTTTGCCTCTTTTTCATAAGTTGTCATTTCGATTTCAATAGGGGTCGGGTCATCTGTGATTGAAATTTTGGAAAAATGGTTAAAAAACAGCATGACCCCCGCTGCCAAACCGATCGAGTATGGCACAGATAAAATCGCCGGCACCTCCACATTTTCCCCAAAAAACATATAATAATAGTTTTGAAATATTAGAGGCAATTGATTATCAGTATGAAAACACATAATCGTTGTAGATGCCCCTGCAAACAAAATAACGCAAATAAAAAAAACCTTAACACATTCTAGCGGTTTGTTTTCCTTTTTTGGCTTCTGATGATATTCGAGTAAAATATCCGTCTCTCCAACATTACACACCATAACGTCAGGATATTGATTATTGATGGCTTTAATCACATCTAATATAGAAATCAAATATGTTGTATTTCTTTCTTCTGGAATTTCAAAAACGATAATTTCTAAAATGGCTTCTTTTTCTCCGCCCGCAACAAAGATTTCCGCAATATCTTTTAAACAAACCTGTTTTTTTGTAATGATTTGGGCCTTTGCAATTGGCTTAATATAAATATCCATTCAATTACCTCCTTAAAAGGTCTATCAAAAACTTTTATACAAACAAGGCACACGCCTTGTTTTGAAATTCGTTTACACTTTCGTCTTACCCAACACTTCGACAAACAAAAAAATCCAAAACAGAAAATTTCCTGCCTTGGATTATTATGCAACCTTTTATAAAATTCATTCAATAATAGTTAAATTCTAAAACTTTTTACTAGCGGATCTTCAGACAAAAAGCTTGTTAAGTCGGTACCAGTGATTTGACAATCTCTAGCTATATCTAGGACAACTGTGGCTGTGCCATCCTCATTTTTTTCCACTTCCATATGTAACATTTCAATGTTTCTTCTGTTCAATTCCTCTTTAATTTCAGTGATATTTGATGGTGCATGATAAAACGTAATAGAAATTACATCTTCAAAATTACTTTCTAAAATATTAAGTTTACTATGAAGCAAAAGTTGAACACATAGAATGAAAATCGTTGTGAAAACACCAATAGTATACATACCCGTACCAATTGCCAAACCAACACCCGCTGTTGTCCAAAGCCCTGCGGCTGTGGTAAGGCCTTTTATAGAAATCTTTTTTACAAAAATAACACCCGCTCCTAAAAAAGATACCCCCGTAACCACATTTGATGCAATACGAGACAGGTCTATGTTTAAATCATGCAGATACAGCGTATCATAAAACCCATACTTAGAAACAATCATAATCAAAGTCGAACCCACAGCAACAATAATATGTGTTCTAATACCTGCTTCTTTTTTTCTTCTTGTTCTTTCATACCCAATAATGGCGCCACAAATACAAGCAATCATAATTCTTATAATAAGCTCTAAATTCCCTCGTAAGCCCAATAAAGTTTCTTCTAAAAACATTTGTTCAAAATACATATGACTCCCTTCTGCTACTTTTCAAAACAAATAAAGTAGGCTTCAAAAAACACACTCTTTATTCTTAAATAATATTTCCGATCTAATTTTAGTTACAATGATGACATCTTTCTATTTTTTGCAATTTCTACCATTTTTTTGTCAATAATTTATTATATAGCATATAATTAGTCCTTGCAATTATTATTTTATCCTGTTATTATAGTATGTACTGGTTTTTTACAGAAATAACCCAAATAGTGCTTTAAAAGGGATTTAAAATAAGGTATATTATCATCAATACAATAATATTCCTATTGCGAAAGCACTCATAAATAAATTTAGTAGTCGAAAGAAAACGTGGGGGGAAACCTCTGACAAGCAACTTCCTTTTTTGTGGTTCTCTTCGGCTTTGACAAGAAGAAAGGAAACAAAAAGTGGAAAATTTAAAATTCGAAGACATGAACCTATCCCCAGAAATTTGCCGCGCAGTTTTAGACATGGGATTTGAAGAAGCAACACCAATTCAGTCCATGGCAATTAGCGTAGTAAAAGAAGGAAAAGACGTAATCGGTCAATCTCAAACAGGTACAGGAAAAACTGCAGCGTTTGGTATTCCTTGTTTGGAACGTGTAAACCCCGACGATAGACGTCTGCAAACATTAATCCTTTGCCCCACAAGAGAACTTGCAATTCAGGTAAGCGAAGAGTTTAGAAAACTTTTAAAATACAAAGACAATATTCGTGTTTTACCAATTTATGGTGGTCAACCAATTGACAGACAGATTGCCGCTTTGAAAAAAGGCGCTCATGTGGTAATCGGTACACCCGGACGTGTTATGGATCATATGCGTCGTCGTACTTTAAAAATGGAAACTGTAAATATGATGGTTCTTGATGAAGCTGATGAAATGCTTGATATGGGCTTTCGTGAAGACATCGAAATGATCTTAACCAAAATCCCAGAAGACCATCAAACACTACTTTTTTCCGCAACATTATCCCCTCAAATTTTGGATATTACAAGAAGGTTTTTGAAAAATCCAGAATTTATTAAAGTGGTTCGTAAGGAATTGACTGTTCCAAACATCGAACAGGCATACTTTGATGTAAAAGAAAAAACAAAACTTGATGCCTTAACACGTATCATTGACGTTTACGACCCACGTCTTGCGATCGTATTTTGTAATACGAAAAAACGCGTTGACGATTTGGTTGAACTTCTTCAAGGTAGAGGCTACTTTGCTGAAGGCTTACACGGGGATTTGAAACAACCTCAACGTGATAAAGTTATGCAAAAATTCCGTAACGGTACCATCGAAATTTTGGTCGCAACCGACGTTGCTGCAAGAGGTATTGACGTTGACGATATCGACGTTGTATTCAACTATGACATCCCACAAGATGAGGAATATTATGTGCACCGTATTGGACGTACTGGCCGTGCCGGTCGTGCCGGTAAAGCCTTCACCTTCTGTGTGGGGAAAGAAATTTTCAAATTGCGTGATATCATGCGATACACCAAAACAAAAATTCAACAGCAAAAATTACCTACATTAAGCGATGTAGAAGAAATGAAAACAAATATCTTCTTAGACAAGATAAAAGATATCATTAACGAAGGTCATTTGACAAAATATGTTAATCTGGTTGACCGCTTAATGGATGAAGATTATGCTACAATCGACATTGCAGCGGCATTATTAAAAAATCATCTTGCTGATGTAAATGTTGACGAATTAGATGTTTTGGATGATATCAATCTAGGTGGCACAGAAGTTTATGGCGGTGACAATGCGAAAATGGTTCGTATGTTTATCAATGCCGGAAAGAAAAGCAAAATTCGTGCAAAAGATATTGTTGGTGCCATTGCAAATGAATCTGGTGTGCCTGGAAAAGTATTAGGTTCTATCGACCTTTATGACGACTATTCTTTCGTGGATGTACCATCTGAATACGTAAAAGATATTTTAGTTGGCATGAAAGATACAAAAATCAAAAACAAACGAATTCATATGGAAATTGCAAACAAAAGCAAGAAAAAATAATTTCTAAAATCAAAAAAGGTGAATTACAACAATGTAATTCACCTTTTTTTGTTACACAAA
>JBKEAS010000344.1:0-4068 GCA_047972635.1 Anaerotignum sp. | reverse complement strand
ACAAGCTGTAGGCCTTCTGTAGAAAGACTACCGGTGCCTGCTGATAAAGCGCTTACATTTTTAACAAATGTGATAAGCAATGCACTAAATGTTGCAACAAGCATAAATATCATAGGGAATATGAACATTTTATTGTTTTTACCAATGTTACCTAGCCATGCAGCAACAGCCAAAAGTGCCAATGCAGCGAGTAATTGGTTTGCAGAGCCAAACAATGGCCAGATTTTTGCATAACCACCAATTGCCATGGAACCACCAATTGCTACGGTAATGAGAGTGGCAAAGTAAGGGTTAGCACAAAGTTTCTTTATGCCAGTTAGAGAGTTTGGATCTGTGCCTTCTGGGATGAAAAATTCTTGGAACATATATCTTGCAAGTCTTGTTGAAGTGTCCAAGGAGGTTAAGCAGAAAGCAGATACAGCTAAAATAATGATTGCATAGGCTGTGTCATAAGCACCCTCAAAGCCAATAGCAGAAATCATTGTTGCAATACCTGTTGCAAAAATTTGGGTAGGTGTACCGCTAGGCATTGCACCATCTGCAAACAAAACGCCAACGGTGATTAAGGAAATAACGGCTAAGCCACATTCGATCAACATACCGCCATAACCAATTAATTGTGCGTCTTTTTCTGTATTTAATTGTTTTGAAGTTGTACCAGAGCCTACTAAGCTGTGGAAGCCAGAAATAGCACCACAAGCAACGGTGATAAAGAGCATAGGGAACATTAGACTATTGTTGTTGATGCCATAGAACCCTGTAAAAGCGGGCAGGTTAATAACTGGGTGACTGCCAACAACACCAATGATTGCAGCAAGCATCATGCCATAAAGCAAAAATGAGTTTAGATAATCTCTAGGTTGAAGCAAAATCCATACTGGTGTAACAGAAGCAATGAAGATATATGCCAATATAATTAATAACCATGTGGTTCCGGATAAATAAATCGGGAATTTTAAACCGATTACAATACAACCAATAATAGCGGCAACGCCCACGATGGTTGCGATGCTAAGCGGTGCGTTTTTACGATAAACCAAAGCACCAAAAACGATTGCAACGATAATGAACAATACGGAGATTGTTGCTGTTGAGCCGTTTGCAGGGATCAATTCACCTTCAGGTGTAAATCCGTTGAATGTACCTACTACGATACTAGCAAATGCAGCTACAACCAAAAGTAATGTAAGATAAGCAAAGAGTAAGAATAACTTTTTGGCTTTTTTTCCTATATTTTGCTCAATAACGTGACCGATGGATTTTCCTTTATGTCTGATTGATGCAAAAATGGAAGAAAAATCCTGAACGGCACCGAAGAAAATACCACCAATCAAAATCCAGAGTAATACAGGAACCCAACCGAAAATAGCTGCTTGGATAGGCCCATTAATTGGACCAGCACCTGCGATGGATGCGAAATGGTGTCCCATTAATACGGGAGCTTTGGCGGGAACGTAATCGTTTCCATCCATTTCAGTGTGAGCCGGCGTTTCTTTTGTAGGGTCGACACCCCATTGTTTTGCTAGCCAACTACCGTATGTAATATAACCAATAAATAGTACAACAGCAGCGATAGCTAATAGTGTCAATGAATTCATGAAACTCCTCCTTTCCAGAGTTGGATAAAAAATATAGATGATTAATTAAAAATATTTTGCAGCAACGAAAGAAGTTCTTTACCTCTTTTGTTAGAATAGACCTTTTCGTTGCTGAGGTCTACGGCGGTAATTCTAAGATGCATCCATCCGTGAAATGAAAACAAATATGTTTTGTGGTATCGTGTATTTTGAATCTGTTTGACTACATCTTCTGGAAGTGTATCTGCAATCAAGAATAAGGTTACATAGGAGTACATATGCTCACTATGTGGCTTGATTTCAGATAGACCCGATTGTAGCACGCTTTGTTTTAGGGATAGGAACTCATCCAAAGTAGGTGTATCTGCAAAAGCAAAGTAGGCATATTCATTCATTTCTGCTGCCCATATTTTTGCAGAATGGACAAGGACATACTTTTCAGAACGAGAATGAAACGCAGCCCTAGCGGGAAAGGTGATTGCTCCATCCTTGACATTGCGTTGAATATCAAAGTATGTTTCGTATGAGGATAGTAGTTTTTCAAAATAAGCTTCCTTTGTCATGGAACACCTCCTTTTTGGGTTATTATTATTTATATTACAGCAGAACATGTATTACAACTACTTGGTATAATTTGAGTGAGAATTAGTAAAAAAACAAAGCAATGAGCGTATAATATGGATTGTTTTGAATTTCACAAATTATTACAAGTGGAGAAAGATGTTCTTAGTTTGTTTTCTGGTATACGGTGAGTGATACATTTGCTGATGTTATTTCAAGGAGCATTATTTTGGCATATTTTTATGAAATTTTTTAAGAGTGCAGTAGCTATAATTATGCCTTTTATGCTATGGATACTTAACTATGTGGATATGCAGGAGATTTTTTGATAAGGTATTTGATTGAAAACAAGTATTTTAATTATTAAAAAATAATTAAAAAACTATTATCTAATGAGTAGTATAAACGAATAGTAATGATTTGTCGATATTTGCGGCTTTTATAAAATTTTGGAATCATCACCTAAAAAAAGGAGGAAATTGTATAAAATGATGAATATTTTTGTTGAAAAACCGATATTTATAGAATAATTTGAAAATGTATACAATTTGTTCATTATATAACAAAAAAACTCCCCTATAAAAGGGGAGAAGATTTATTGAAAATTATATGAGAATATTGGGGTTTTGAGCGGCTCAAAGACATTTTTATTTGAATTTTTTGATAACATCCTGAATAAGAATTACTTTTTTAATTCAAATGAAGCCAATTTTTCTAGTAAAGTATTGCTACGGTCGACAAAATCTGTCATTTCTTTTGAAGTAAGTGTGCGATGGCTCATTAATGCCAAATCATAAATTTGGTGGCATAATAATGATACGTCGTCTTTTTTATCGGAAGCTTCATTCATTGTCAACAAATGTTGAACCAGACCATTAGAGCGGTTAAGGACTAAGGTCTCTTCTGGTTTGATGCTTGAAAGCATTGCTTTCATATCAGCCGTATTTCCATAGGATTCCATCATTTCCATCATACGACGGGAATCTTCGCTTAGGAGAATCATGCCTGAAACTTTGTCGGCTTTTAATGTTTCGACACTAACCTTTAGGGAGTCTTTGTTTAAAATGCCACGGAATAAAGTTTCCATTTGCGTATTTACAAATTCGTCAGCTTGTTTTTTTGCTTCTGAGGTTTCTGTTTCATCTTTTGTTTGCAAGGTATCAGTGATATCAGCATCAATACGTTGCACTTTGACACCTGCGTTTTTATATTCCAAAAAGGACACAAAAGGTTTGTCGATGCTGCTTGACATAATGGCTGCTTCTAAGCCTTCTTCTTTGAAAAGGCGAATATATTGTGCTTGTAAATTTTCATCAGAGACAAAGAAAAATTTGTTTTCGTGTTTTTCTTTGTTTTTTTCTAGATATTCGTGAAGGGTTTCGTATACATCATCTGTCGTTTTAAATAATAATGTATCCTTTACTTTATCATGGAATTTTTCTTCTCTCATGCAACCATATTTTATGAATACGCTAATATCATCCCAGAAACTTTCATAAACTGACCGTTCGTTTTTAAAGAATTGGATTAGTTTGTCTGCAACTTTTTTGGTGATATAACCACTCATTTTTTCAACGTAGCCATCGTTTTGCAAAGCACTACGGGATACGTTTAAAGGAATATCAGGGCAATCCAAAATGCCTTTTAAAAGAAGCAAGAAATCTGGTACAACTTCTTTAATGTTGTCAGCGATGTATACTTGGTTGGAGTAAAGCTTGATTTCGCCTTCTACGACATCCATGTGTTCTACTAGCTTAGGGAAATATAAAATTCCTTTTAGGCGGAAGGGATAGTCCATATTTAAGTGGATCCAAAAGAGCGGATCGTTCATATCCGTGAAAACCTTATGATAAAAGGCTTTATATTCTTCATCGGTGCATTCGCTTGGGTTTTTTTGCCACAACGGGGTTGTATCGTTTAATGGCTTTTG
>JBKEAS010000325.1:0-4518 GCA_047972635.1 Anaerotignum sp. | reverse complement strand
AAGCATTTCGCGATTTCTATGATGCCTATCGTTACTTCTAGCTATTGGAATATGGTTCACGGAAATACGCCCGAAGAAGTGATGCAGGATTTAGAAGGGATGCAAACGATGCGAAATATTGGGAGCAATATGGCGTGGATGTTAAAAAATATTGCTTGTGGACAAGAGAATGGAATTACTTTTCCAGAAGTTGAGGGAAGCCACATGACCAATTTTATTCGTTAAGTAGGGTTTGATGGAACATGACTTTGGTATGGACTTTAAAGTAATGGGTTTAGGATATTTTGTGTTTTCAGACTCATTTGATTGAAACGTGTTAGGAGATTAGAGTTGGTCATATCTTGACAGAGGCAATCGCGGACACTATAGTATAGTTATTAGCTTTTTTGAAAATCATGTGAGATAGGGGAATTTATTGCTCTGTTGCATATATTAAATGGAGGATAGAAGTATGCGAATAGGCTCTGGATATGATGTGCATAGATTGACTGAAGGAAGAAAATTAATTCTTGGTGGTGCTGAAATTCCTTATGAGAAGGGTCTTTTGGGTCATTCTGATGCGGATGTTTTATTACACGCGGTTATGGATGCACTTCTGGGGGCGGCTGCACTTGGAGATATTGGTAGGCATTTTCCTGATTCCGACATGAAATTTCACGGGGCAGATAGCTTGAAACTTTTATCTGAAGTTTTAGGCTTGATTTCTGAAAAAGGATATTGTATAATTAATATAGATTGTACAATTATTGCCCAAAAACCTAAGCTTGCTTCATATATTCCTAGTATGTGTGCAAATATCGCTAAAACTTTAGAAATAGAGCTAGATCAAGTGAATGTGAAGGCTACGACGGAGGAAGGTTTGGGGTTTACTGGCACAGGAGAAGGTATTGCTGCGACAGCAATTTGCCTTATTCGTAAAAACAAATAAGAAAAAGGTTATGATGGAAAAGAGTAATCCTTTTCTTGCCTAACAGAGAATAGCGGCCTTGGTGCAAGATGACGAGATTTGAGATCATGATGAACATGATTTTGATTGTCTTTATCTTAAGATACTTGGGTGGGAGTCGCTTATAGGTGAGGGTGGATGAAGTGCGTTCTTGAACTGAGTAGGCGAAAATTGAGTAGCTTGTATCCGATGACATCGTTACAGTCTAAAAGAGAGATGGTGATTGCCATCTAAATTAAAGTGGAACCGCGGAGAAAATATAGCTTCGTCTTTATAGTTTATAAAGATGAAGCTTTTTTGTTTGTAAAATTTATTAAAATGATTAGAGGTTTTAATATTTGATTACTATTTTTTCGGGAAAAGTTAAAAACAGGAGGAATTGATATGTTAAAAGATGCGATTAAATTAATTAAAGAGCGAGATCCAGCGATTAAGAATAATTTGGAGGTTTTTTTATATCCCAGTTTTTGGGCAGTCATCAATCATAGAACTGCGCACTGGTGTTATGAAAAACAGTTTTATTTTGTTGCTAGACTTGTATCGCAGTTTTCAAGATTGATTACAGGCATTGAAATCCATCCTGGTGCAACCATTGGAAAGAATTTTTTTGTTGACCATGGAATGGGTATTGTGATTGGAGAAACGGCTATTATTGGCGACAATGTTATGTTATATCACGGTGTGACGCTTGGTGGAACAGGAAAGGATAAAAACAAAAGACATCCAACACTTGAGGACAATGTAATGATTGGGGCGGGGACGATTGTTTTAGGCGCTGTTACGATTGGTAAAAACACAAAAATTGGTGCAGGTTCTGTTGTTATTCAAGATATTCCGGAGAATGTGACAGCGGTTGGCTCGCCCGTAATGGTGGTGAGAAAAGATGGAGTTAAGATTAGTCCCATTGCACCAGAGTCGCTAACTGGACACAAAAAAAGAGCGATTTAAGGATTAAAATCATTCCAAAAAAATAAGTATTTTGAATTAAAGTATGATATAATTATGAGACTTAGGGGAGATAATTTTTATAGAGTTATCTCCGCCAAATTAAAATTTACATTTTGCAAAGGTTTACACTTTTTGAAACAGGAAGGATGAATCACATGAAACTATATAACACGTTAACAAGGCAGAAAGAAGAATTTGTACCTATTGAGGAAGGCAAAGTTAAAATGTACGTTTGCGGGCCTACGGTATACGATTTTATTCATATTGGGAATGCAAGACCGTATGTTGTATTTGACACAGTTAGGCGATATTTGGAATACAAGGGATATGAGGTTACTTATGTTCAGAATTTTACGGATGTGGATGACAAGATTATCAACCGTGCAAACAAAGAAAACACAACTATGCAGGAAATTTCCAACAAATATATTCAAGAGGCTTTTCACGATGCGGATGGCTTGAATGTAAAGCGTGCAACCATCCATCCCCGTGTGACGGATGAGATGGACTTAATCATCCAAATGGTTGAGGATTTAATTGCAAAAGGATTTGCTTACGAGGATGGCGGTACGGTTTATTTTGATACAAAGAGTTTTCCGGAATATGGAAAATTATCAAGAAAAAATTTGGATGAATTGATTGCCGGTGGCAGCGAGAGGGTTTCGGTTGATGATGCAAAGAAAAATTCCACAGACTTTGTTCTTTGGAAGCCCAAAAAAGAAGGTGAACCTAGTTGGGTATCTCCTTGGGGAGATGGCAGACCGGGCTGGCACATTGAGTGCTCTGTTATGGCGAAGCATCATTTAGGACCAAGTATTGATATCCACGCAGGTGGCGAAGATTTGGTTTTCCCTCATCATGAAAATGAAATTGCACAAAGTGAAGCCTGCAATGGAGCTCAATTTGCGAAATACTGGTTGCACAATGGATTTATTACGGTTGACAATGAAAAGATGTCAAAGTCTTTGGGGAATTTCTTTACTGTTAGAGATATTGCGGCACAGTTTCCTTATGAAGTCATTCGTTTCTTTATTTTAAACGGACACTACAGAAGTCCCATTAACTTTAGCCGTGATTTGATGCAGGCTTGCCAGAATGGTTTGGAAAGAATTAAAAATGCAAGAAAAGAACTTGATTTTTATATTGAAAATGCAACAGAGCTTACTATGACAGACGAGGAAAAAGTACAATTGCCAGAACTTTTGAAATTTAAAGATCAATTTGAGGCGGCAATGGACGATGATTTTAATACGGCTGACGCAGTTTCTGTGATTTATGAACTGGTTCGTTTTAGCAATATTGCGGTGAAGGCGAGTGCTTCCAAAGAGTATGCAGTTCAAATTCGTGATATGTTAGACCATCTTTGTGGTGTATTGGGTGTTGCTGAGGTTTTGGAAGATACCATTTCAGACGAAGATGTAAGTAAGATTGAGGATTTGATTACAAAGAGAACAGAAGCGAAAAAAGCAAAGGATTTTGCTGCTGCTGATGCAATTAGAGATGAACTGATGGCTATGGGAATTACAATAAAGGATACTCGTCAAGGCGTACAATGGTTTAGAGGTTAAGTATGGATTTAAATGAACTTGATTTGATTTTAGGCAGTACGGGAAAGGTTGATCCCAGAAGTCTTTCTCCACTGGTGCTTGCTTATATTGGAGATGCTATTTTTGAGATGATTGTGAGGCTAACGGTTTTATCAGATGGAAATGCCCCTGTAAATCGTTTGCATAAAAAAGCAAGAGATTTGGTAAATGCAAAAGCACAAGCGCAGATGTATTTTCGAATTGCTAAGGAGCTGACAGAAGAAGAAGAAGCGGTTTTTCGCCGAGGTCGGAATGCGAAATCTTTTACTACACCGAAAAATGCGGATTTAATGGATTATCGTCATGCCACTGGGCTAGAGGCTATGTTTGGATATTTGTATTTAAAAGGAGAAAAACAGCGTGTGATAAGCTTGTTTTCTTTGGGAATGGCACATATAGTGGAGAAATAAAAGATGAAAGCCGAAGGAGAATAAAAAATCTGTTCCTTCGGCTTTCTATCACGTAGCTTGAATTTTAGAGGATTTATGTGAAGTGAAAAATTATGACATTTATTAGGTGAAAATAGAGATTGCGAAGATGACAAGAAAAAATTGTAGATGGTTTTGTAAATTTTTTGATTTAGGATGGGGAAGAAAATAGGAGGGTTTTGCGTGGAAAAGAATGAAAGAGAGCTTAATAGCAATCAGATAGAGGGAAGAAACGCTGTTTTAGAGGTTTTGAAAAGCGGTAGGGATATGGAAAAGCTTTTGGTTTTAAAAGGAAATTTGGAAGGTAGTATTAAGAGAATTGTTGCTATGGCATCGGAAAAGGGTGTTGTAATTCAAGAGGTAAGCCGTCAGAAATTGGACGAGCTTTCGCAAACGAAAAACCATCAAGGTGTAATTGCTTTGGTTTCGGCTCATGAATATGTAGAGGTTGAAGATATTTTAGCAATTGCTAGGAAAAAAGAAGAAGATCCCTTTATTTTGTTATTGGACGGGATTACAGATCCACACAATTTGGGGGCGATTTTACGTACTGCTGAATGTGCCGGTGTGCATGGTGTGATCATTCCGAAACGTCGTTCGGTTGGTTTAA
>JBKEAS010000293.1:0-1724 GCA_047972635.1 Anaerotignum sp. | reverse complement strand
TAGAAGAAATCAGAAAATGGAAGAAAGATATTTAGCACAGGAGGTGCAGATTAATGGATAATTTTACTCTTGGATTTTGTTTGTGGGATATCCCTGCTGCAATTGCCTTTGCCGTATCACTCTTACTGTTAATCGTTCAGAAAAAGAAATATAAAGATAGAATGTCAAAACTAAAAAGTAAAAACAAATAAAATAAGTAACGTGAAAAGGGAGACAGAGAAATCTGTCTCCCTTTGACTATTAAAGAGCTCGGATTTTTAATTTAAAAACTTGGGTTCTTTTTGCGTTTAGAGTGATATAAGTACCATCAAGAATTTTGCACTTGAATTTATACGCTATTGGTCATATACTAAAGGATATCGTAAGAGAGCAGAAAGCGTTTTTTAAATTGGTAAGGATATAACTAAAAGAAGTAATCTCATTTTTCAATGAAATTACTTTTCCTCTGTGAGAGTAGATAATATAGAGCTATGGCTGATAGGGAACAACCTAACAGGAGCAAATCCAAGAATATTTAATGGGTAAATAAGAATAATATAGAGAATAAGAGTTGTAATAGTAGCAAAGTTTATATATTGAGTACCAAAGGAGCAATCCAATCCACAATAAAGATATTATATGCTTTGTATGATATCGGGAATTTTAGTAGCAAATGGCTGAATGTATATCTCCTACTGGGATAAAAATTTTGATTTTACATAAAATCATTGATATTTTTTGGCAAAAGTTCTATAATAAAATTCGTATTCACGATAGTTAAATATTCATTAAATTAAAGTTACTCAAACTATAAATGATAGAAGAGAAGATAGTTTCGGCGGTACAAATAATATCTCGCATCAAATTCAAGAAGTTTTTCATTAGATTAAAACGTGTGCTTTACTGCATGAGATCTTGTAGATGAATAATAAAATCGGATATTATAAGGAAATTAACATGCAACCAATGTACCGTTGAATGAATATAGCTAGTAGGAGCGAAAGTATGATTAAAACTAAATTTCTAAAATGCATGGAAAGTACCAAATTTTTAATAAGTAATATGATTATCAGCACAATGATTTTACTGATTTTGGCTGCTAGTACGTTAGCAACAATTAAAAAGGGCGAAGACTACGGTGCTATGCAAAGAGAATATAGAAATCTTGCTGGAAGTTTAATACTTAAAAGCAACGATTTAACATATGAAATAATTAATTTTGTTACGTCAAAAAGAAGTGAATATCTTGATAATTATTGGTATAGAAGAACAGAGGCTAAAAATCTTGAAAAAGTAGAAGAAGCACTGCTTGAAATGGAATTAGATTTGAATGAAGAAGAGATGATTAGAAAAATGATGGCTTCTTCAAAAATGATGATGGAAATTCAAGAGATTGCACTTAAACATATGGAAAAAGGAGATACCGCATCAGCTGAGAGGATCGTTTTGAGCCATGAATACGACAACTTGACATATGCAATGCAAGAAGACTTTGACCTACTAAAGGAACTTGTTACAGTGCGACTAGATAAGAATAAGGCACAAGTTTTAAAGGTATCTTATATTGAATATAGTTTGATTGGTATTGTGATCATATGGATGTTTATCATATCAATGTTTATACTGATGAAGCTATCAAAGGCGAAAAAGGAATTAAATATTGACCAATTAACAGGCTTACAAAATAGAAATGTTTATAGGGAAAAAATGATCGATCTAATTCAAGGTCAGCCGGACAAATTCGG
>JBKEAS010000292.1:0-5439 GCA_047972635.1 Anaerotignum sp. | reverse complement strand
CAACATCATCCGATGAAAAACTTTCAAAACCAATATACACATCCGTTTTCCCACGAAAAATTTGTTGCATAATGTGTTTTTTTATTCTATCTTCCAAACTTGCCAGAGAACGAGGTAATTTAATATTCATATCATTGTATCTATGATTAACAGCCTTCAGTTCAACGGTAAATCTTCTGTCACTAGCAATGTGTTCGCCTCGGCCATATCCCGTCATGCTTCTAATACTTGTACTCATACTCTTTCCCCTTTCTCTGCTCCGTGTACTTTTCCGAAAGCTTGGTTTTCATATGTGATGCCCTTTTAAAATATATGTAAACAAAAAACGCAAGAAAAAAGCAAACCTTCTTAAAGCATACTAAATACAGTTTGCATATTTATCGTTTTGATAGTCAACACTTACTACTTCTACTATTAAAATGGCAACGTCTATCTGCCATATTCTGAGAATATCAACCATCTCTAAAAAATCTTTATTATAAGTATATTGTTCATAAGTATAACTTAATCACATACAAAAAGCAAGGAAAAACATGAAATCCAATGCATATTTTTAATCTAATTTTAATTTTTATCTTTCGTATATTATTTATCATATCTATGTTATACTATATCCGCATATACACATGAAAAAAGGAGGAACACTTCATGGCATTAGATGGTATAACCACCGCAGCACTTGTTCACGAACTAAAAACAGCACTTATCGGCTTTAGAATAGATAAAATTCATCAGCCTCTCTCAGACGAAATTCGCTTTAGCGTAAGAGGGACGGGCATTGTTCATAAAGTATTGGTTTCCGCAAATTCTGCAACACCAAGAATTCATATTACCCAAACAACAAGAGAAAACCCAATGACAGCCCCTCTGTTTTGCATGGTTTTGCGAAAACATATCGCAGGAGGCAAAATCATTGATATTTGCCAACCCAATTTTGAGCGAATTGTTATCATAAAGGTAGAATCCAAAAATGAAATGGGCGATACCACCGTCAAAAATTTAATTTTAGAAATCATGGGTAAACATAGTAACCTTATTCTAACCGATGAAAACAATCGCATTCTGGACTCAATAAAACGAATTACCCATGAAAAAAGTTCTGTCCGTGAAGTTTTACCCGGAAAAGATTACGTTTTCCCACCCTCACAAAACAAAAAAAATCCTCTCCTTGTTGAAAAATCGGACTTCTTGTACACCTTACATTTGCAAGAAGGCCAAAAACTTCAAGAATTTCTTTATAAAAACTATACCGGCATTAGCCCCATTATGGCTGGAGAAATTTGTTTTAGATCTTCCTTAGATCCATCAAATGCTTGTCAGCAAACAACAATCGAAGAAAGCGAATCCTTATTTCTTGCCTTTAACCAAAGCATAGATGACGTAAAACAAGCAAACTTTCGCCCAACCATATACTATCATCCAAACTCCAACCGTGTTTTAGATTTTGCGGTACTAAAAATGTCAGAATTTGAAACCTTAGCCCAAAAAGATTTCACCTCTGCCTCCGCTTTGTTGGAAGGTTTTTATGAAGAAAAAGCAAATGCCAATCATATCCGCCAAAAAGCTCACGATATGCGGCGTTTGGTCGTTTCGAGTATTGAACGCTGTGTCAAGAAAAAGGAAATCCAATTAAAAACATATCAAGATGTGGCTGATATGGACATTTGGCGAAAAAAAGGTGAACTCATAACCGCGAATATTTATGCCATCTCACAAGGCATTACAACCTATCGTACCGTAGACTTTTACGACCAAAATATGGCAGAGATCGAAATCAGCCTAGACCCCACAAAAACACCGTCTGAAAATGCACAAAAATATTTCTCACGTTATAATAAAGCAAAACGAACCCTCACCGCCTTAGAGACACAAAAAAAGCAAAACGAAGAAGAACTTCTTTATCTGGAAAGTGTCCTAAACGCTTTGGAAAACGCTTCCGATGAGGCTGATCTTGCAGAAATCAGAACAGAATTAGCCGAAAGTGGTTTTATTCGTCGCCAAGCTCCAAAAAAGGGCGCACAAAAACCAAAAAAAGCAAAACCTCTGCATTTCGTTTCAACAGATGGCTACGATATCTTTGTTGGCAAAAGCAACTTACAAAATGATGAGTTGACTTTACGTTTTGCAGATAGTACAGATATCTGGATGCACACCAAAGATATCCCAGGCTCTCATGTCATCATTAGAACCAATGGCACAGGCGAGGCCAGTGAAGCCGCCTTAGAAGAAGCTGCAAACTTAGCAGCATACTTTAGCAAGGCAAAAAATAGTAGCACCGTACCTGTTGATTATACGTTGAGTAAAAATGTAAAAAAACAAAGCGGTGCAAAAGCAGGTATGGTCATCTATCTTACCAAACGTACCATTTTCGTAACACCCGATGAAAATAAAGCACAGTCAATACAAACTGTGTAATCAAAAATATGATTTCATTACAAAATAAAACCACGTCCCTATTGACGTGGTTTTATTTTGTGTCTATTCAATCCCTTTAAAATCAAATAAATTTCGCAAAAATTTTTCTAATGGTCTCTACCCCCGTATCAAATCCATCCGGATTTGTCGCATCTTCGTTTGGCTCAACCATTCCTAATGCGTGCACCTCTTGCCCATCTGTGAAATAAAGATGTAACACCCAAGAATTCCCACCATAAGGCGAATTTGTAATGTCGTAAAAATCATTCCATTTTGCAATGTCAATTCTTTGTAACGCCTCTTCAAGTTGTTTCAAAAAATCTTCCGTCACCTCAGCAAAATAGGTATTTTCCTCACCATCTCTCTTGTCAATTCGTACACAAATATCCCTGCCGTCATCTTCTACGCGGTACCACTCTTGTTTTCCTGTATTATCGCCATAGCGAAATGAAAAAGCTCGAATCATATCCTTCCTCCAATCAAAAAACCCGTCCACCTATACGTTTATAAAATCAA
Organism: Anaerotignum sp.; assembly: GCA_047972635.1. Classification (GTDB taxonomy): domain Bacteria; phylum Bacillota; class Clostridia; order Lachnospirales; family Anaerotignaceae; genus Chakrabartyella. The sequence continues at coordinate 2,508 of JBKEAS010000292.1, read as the reverse complement.
ACCCAACAATCCCGCATACGTCTTATCGTCAAAAAAAGTCTACCTTGCGGTAGACTTTAATAACTTTATTTTGCGTATTCAGTCGCTCTTGTTTCTCTGATCAGATTAACTTTAATCTGTCCAGGATATTCTAACTCTTCTTCTATTTTCTTTGCAATTTCTCTAGCAAGAAGTGTCATATCCTCATCGTTTACATCCTCAGGTATAATTACAATTCGCAATTCACGTCCAGCCTGAATTGCAAAGGATTTTTCAACGCCTTTGAAGTTGTCAGCAATTTCTTCCAACTTCTGTAATCTCTTAATATAAGATTCCAAAGTTTCACGTCTAGCACCAGGTCTAGCCGCAGAAATAGCATCTGCCGCCTGTACCAATACAGCCACAATACTCTGAGGTTCCACATCCCCATGATGTGCCTCTACAGCATTTATAATTAACGGATTTTCTTTGTAACGCTTTAATAATCCTACACCTATACTAACATGAGAGCCTTCCATTTCATGATCTATACTCTTACCAATGTCATGAAGCAAGCCTGCTCTTTTCGCTAGTGTCACGTCAATACCCAGTTCAGCCGCCATAAGGCCAGTCAAATGGGCAACTTCGATAGAATGTTTCAATACATTTTGTCCATAACTTGTTCTGTATTTGAGCTTGCCCAATAACCTCACAATTTCAGGATGCAAACCATTTACGCCAGTGTCAAATGTTGCTGCCTCGCCTTCATCTCTAACGATAACTTCAACTTCTTTTCTAGCCTTTTCAACCATTTCTTCGATACGTGATGGATGAACACGTCCATCCACAATGAGTTTTTCCAACGCAATTCTAGCAATTTCCCTACGCATAGGGTCAAAACCAGAAAGAATAACTGCCTCTGGTGTATCATCAATAATCAAGTCTATCCCTGTCAAAGTTTCCAATGCACGAATATTTCTACCCTCACGACCGATAATACGTCCCTTCATCTCGTCGTTAGGAAGCTGAACCACCGACACGGTAGTTTCTGCCACATGATCAACAGCACATCTTTGAATTGCATTTGCAACGATTTCCCTTGAACGTCTGTCCGCTTCCATCTTTGCTTTGCTTTCAATTTCTTTGATCATCAAAGTTGTCTCATGTTTTACATCATTTTCCACCATAGCAAGAATGTAGTTCTTAGCATCTTCAGAAGTCAAACCAGAAATACGTTCCAACTCTTGAAGTTGTTTCTCACGAAGATCTTTTGCTTCTTCTTTTTGTTTCTCTAATTCTTCCAGCTTTTTCGCCATCTGTTCATCTTTTTTCTCCAAAGCTTCTGTCTTTTTATCCAAAGCTTCTGTTTTTTTATCTAGCGTTTCTTCTTTCTGGAATAATCTTCTTTCATTTCTTTGAAGTTCATTTCTTCTGTCACGAACTTCTTTTTCTAATTCATTTTTAGTCTTAATGCTGTCTTCTTTGGCTTCTAGCATAATTTCTTTTTTGCGGCTTTCCGCATCTTTTGCCGCATCCTCGACGATTTTCTTGGCTCTTTCTTCAGCCACACCAACCTTTACCTCTGCCACACGCTTACGATAAAGGATACCGCCAACGGCACCTACTAGAATACCAACCACAGCACAGACAATACTTATCGGCTCTATGAAAAACACCTCCCCTTATTGATTTTTCAAAGTTCTATTTTTGTTTTCATATACCATTTAAGCAACTCATAAAATACTCTATCATTTTATTACTTTTTCACATATGTGTCAAGAAACAATTCAACCCATTAAAGCGACAATTATGAAAAAAGAACCGAAAAACAGACGAAACCTCTGATTTCGGTTCAACTATCTAAAAATATCATTGCTTTTCTTTGTCAATTTCATACAAAGAAAACCCCATCTCGTCTCTACTTACACATACCACCCGCCCCGAAAAGGCTTCCAAAGTCCAGTTCAAGTATGCATCATTTTCCCCACGAAAAGCAACCAAAAGTTTGCTATTGGCAAAAATCGTAACCTTGTTGTAAATGGTATTTGCCAGTATGCTTTCAACTTCTCTGCGCATCTTCATAACTGTCCAATCAATAGAAGGCATCCTGCCAACTCCTTCGCATTGGCGGCACTTTGTAGTCATTTGTTGCAGTAGGCTAGGATGTGTCTTTTTTCTTGTAATTTGCATAAGCCCAAGCTCTGTCATCCCTACCACTACCGTTTTAATGCGGTCCTTCTTCACTTCATTTTCCAACGCTTTTGTCACAACATTTTTATTTTCCAAACTGGTCATATCAATAAAATCCACTATGATAATCCCAGAGAGATTTCTCAATCGTAACTGCTTTGCTACCTCTGTTGCAGCCTCTAAGTTCGTCTTTAAAATAGCTTTTTCCAAGTCACCCTTGCCCGCAACCTTGCCGGAATTTACATCTACCACAACGCAAGCTTCCGTTTCTTGAATGACCAAAAAACCGCCGCTCTTAAGCCAAACCCTCTCATCCAAAGCCTTTTGTGCTTGGGTTTCCACAAAAAACTCCTCAAATAT
>JBKEAS010000174.1:0-7009 GCA_047972635.1 Anaerotignum sp. | reverse complement strand
CCCACATAGTCGTAATATCCGCTTTGTTCATAAAGATAGCCTAGCAATTCGTACAAGGTTAATTCCTTCACCTGTTGACGCCATTTTTCTAAATCTTCCATAAAATTTTGAAGCTTTTGCTTTATCTCTATATCATCCCCATTAGATAGATACGCACCAATACAGTCAAAAAATAATCCTTTTCCTCCATTTAACCTCATCTGCATCAAATCATCCGCACGAAGGTCATACAAAGGTGAATACAATATAGATAAAAGCGGAATATCTTGTCGGGGATTGTCAATCAAACGCAATAAATTTAAAACCGTATCCACCTCGGCTACATCATAATATCCTTCCGACGTTTCAGCGTAATACGGTAATCCTGCTTGTCCAAACACTTCCTCTAGCACGCCTGCCCAGTTTTTTGTGCTTCTTAGTAAAATTGCAATATCTCGATACGCAAGCGGACGATATTCACCTGTCTGCTTGTCCACCACATGGTAACCCTCCGCCATCATTTCTTTAATTCTATTAGCAACTGCCCTCGCTTCCAACTGGCGACGGCTTAAATCTTCAACTTCCTCCATAACACCTTCTTCGAAGTCACTTTGACTTTCAATCAAAATTACTTCGTTTTCGCCTGCATGGATGTGTTCATCGGTTTGTGGAAATGTTGCACCCGGGTATAACGCTGCCTCGTCATTGTAATCTACATCACCAAAGTCCAAAGACATAATTTGACGAAATATAAAATTTATGCCATCTAAAACATTGCTTCGACTTCTAAAGTTTTTAGAAAGTACAACCTTACGCTTTGCCCCACCTTCTGCAAAGGGATATTCTATGTATTTCTTATTAAACAATTGTGGCATGGCCAAGCGAAAACGATAGATACTCTGCTTTACATCCCCAACCATAAATCGGTTGTTTCTGCCAACACTTTCACCAGAAACCGCCGCCAAGATCATCTCTTGGACCATATTGCTATCTTGGTACTCGTCAATCATAATTTCGTCGTACCTATCTTGTATTTCTAAGGCGGCAGATGTCGGTATGATATGGTCAATCGTACTTCCTTTTTCTACTAAAACTTGCAAACAAAAATGCTCATAATCATGAAAGTCAAGCATAAGCTTTTCTTTTTTTGCCGCACCAAACCGCTCCATAAACCCTTCTATCACCTCAGCCAAAGCCTTTGCCACAGGGTATAGAGAACGAATGAGTTGGCTTTGCATCTCCTCGCCAAAGCAAAAATACGTTTCACTCAATTTATTTCTGACATCCTTTGCCTCATTTCGTAAAGATTTGATTTCTTCTGCTAATTCTTTTTCTTCGCCACGATATGCGGCAAGCCTAGGAAAATCGGTTTGCACAAAAGCCATATGCCACGATGCATATCCGCCATTTGCCAAAGCTTCTTCCAAGTTTTCCATCCCTTCCGCCTCTTTTTCCAAACATTCCAAATATGCCTCAAAGCCAGAGGTTGAAGATGCTAATTGCATCGCTTTTTCTAGCAAATATCTAGCAAAAGATACATTTGCTAGAATGCCTTCCTTTATCAAATCAATCCACACACAGTGATCTATCGTTTCGTTTTCACCTAGTGCAAATTGTTCCGCCATTTTTTGTAACAATTCCAAAGGGTCAGGATAACCTTGTGCAAAGTTATACATCTGTAAAATTAATTCTTTTAACCTCACATCACCCATATCTTCACTAAAGGTTTCTAGCAACAAAAAAAAGGCTTTTTTTTCTGTATCCTGATACATTTGCTCAAAATAATCATCTAATACCTCTTTTTGTAATAACTTCACCTCGCCAGGATCTCCCGTTCTTACTGCGGGGTCTATATCCAAAAGGTGATAATACTCACGAATAGTCTGCAAACAAAAAGAGTGGATGGTTTTAATATCTGCACGAGCAAGAAGCGTCAGCTGATTTTGCAAATGCTGATTTTGCGGTTCTTTCTCTAATTCTTTTGCAATTGCTGCACCAATTCTTTGGCTCATCTCCGCCGCCGCTGCATTTGTAAAGGTCACAACCAATAAACGGTCAATATCCGTTGGCGGTTTATCGGTTGTAATACGTCTAATGATACGTTCCACCAGAACCGCTGTTTTCCCACTCCCTGCCGCCGCCGAAACCAAAAGGTCACAGTTTCTTGCTTCAATGGCTTGTAGTTGTTCCGTCGTCCATTTACTCTCTCCCACCAGGCATCACCTTTCTCATTCATTGCCTTATTGTGGATCTTATTTTCTTGACTACTGTCCCATCGCTCGCTCCAAACGAACACGAAAAGGCACATATCCAGAAAACGAACCCATAAAGCTACTATATGAATTATACCAAAAATTGCCGATGAAAGCGAAGGAAAATGTGGATAAAGTTTTGTCTCCAAAAATATACCTTGCCGTTGTTTTAATAAATAACTCCTGAAAGCCCGCCTGATAAATACATGCACACCGATATAAAATATCCGACATCTCTTTTTCGCCCTCTGTAAAATCATAAACGTCAAACAATGCCTCTTTTATATCCTCCCAAGATAAGTCTTTCTTTCTCCTTTTTACGCTCTTTATGGTGTGATGAATGGCGGCAAGTTTAAAAAAACGTGTTATTACCTTTTCGTCTACACGCTCCAAATTGCTTCTAAAATAATTATGCTCCATCGGTGTTTCCAAAAAGATCTCATACGCATCTGCAGCTGTACTTTCTACGCACTGTAAATAAAAAGCACCATAAAACTCATTCTTTTGCATATATGCCCGTTCCACAAAATAATCCTTGCAATATTCAATAAGCACCTTGCAGTGCTGGTCTTTTTTAAAATTCAACTCAAACATAAATAATACCCCTTTCAACAATCCACTTTCTTTTATTGTAAAGGAATGTCACAAAAATTGCCTTCTTTTTCGTTCGCAAAATAAGAAAGGCTTCCCCAAAAATCGGGAAAGCCTAATTGTAAAAAAAAGTCCTATTTTGCAAACTTTTTTCATACCTACAGCGACGAAATAAATCATAGCTGTATTCTTTTTTGTTTCCTAAGCGTTTTAGAATAAACCCGCTTACTGCACCTTCTTAATTAGCAAGTGCCACAATTGCCAAGCTGGTTACTGCCTAAGCCACCACAGCAGAACAGTAAAATCAAGATCCACAAGCAAGAGCTGTCATTTCCATTGCCACAACTGTTGCCACCCAAGCCACTGCCACCACAGCAGCTTAACAAAATAATAATCCATAAAAAACTGTCATTTCCACATCCACAACCATTCATACTAAATACCTCCTTAAGTAATAAGTTTTGCTTACATCTCTATCCTATGAGGTATTTTGTAAAATATTGCCTGTCTCTATTTTTTATTTTTTAAACTTTATTCTTACAAAAATCGGAAAAACTTTGTACAACTTAACACAACTTTAGCCAGGAATAACCAATTCTTCAACCAAAACCTCTACTGTAAAGCCTCCCATTTCATCTGCAAGACTCACCAAAAGCAATCGTTTGGGATCTAAAAAATATAAAACGTGGGTCATATCTTCTTTTTTTCCCAGTGAAATCAGCTCGTCTTCTTTCGCTTCTCCATAAAAAACAACCTCCATTCCTGCCTCGCTATATTGGTTGCCAAACTGCTTCGCCGTTTCTTCGCCTTCTAATGTCCACGCAAACATTGCTCTTATTTCTTGCTCCATCTTATTCCTCCACTCATAAATCAAAAATCAGCATAAAAAACCCCCTCGAGCAACTCTCAAAGGGGACTAAAAATCCATAACACAGCGACAAACCCTTTAACCGCCACGTTTTTCGTTAAGCATCTTTTCAAGCTCATCAATGAAAGTATTAATATCTTTAAATTGACGATACACAGAAGCGAAACGTACATAGGCAATTTCGTCTAAATCTTTTAAACGATCCATAACCATGATCCCAATCATTCTACTCTCTATTTCCCGTTCGCCACTGCCAATCACTGCATTCTCAACATCGTCAACCAAGCCTTCAATATGCTTTGCTGTAATCGGACGCTTGTTGCAAGATTTCATAATTCCGCCGATAAGCTTTGTCCTGTCAAAAATTTCCCTTGTGCCATCTTTTTTAATGACAGTAATCGGAATCATATCTATTCTTTCATATGTCGTAAAGCGTTTTCCGCAACTTTCACAAAGACGTCGACGACGAATGACTGCATTTTCGTCTTGTGCCCTTGAATCAATTACTTTTGTATCTGGATAATTACAAAAAGGACATTTCAAAATGGTATCCCCCTAATCAAATATTTTTACTTTATTATCCACAATTATACGGTAAAAATACCTTATAGGTCAAGGTTTCATTCGTCTGTGATCAAAATATCCTCCGTGTCCACTTCGACCAAAATAATATCATCACCAATTCTTTTGATGCACCGCCAAGGAACAAAGTAAGCCTCTTCCTTACAAAAAAAATTCCATTTACCCCCATCTTCCGGAATGATCAAGGTACAAATTTTTCCTGATTGCATATCAATTTCCAAATCAGCAACGCACCCTAGACGTTTGCCATCACAAATATTAATGACTTCTTTCTCTTTTAAATAAGAAAACCTTTCACATTTCATACTTTTTACCTTCTTTCCAAAACATTTATATCAGTTTATGTAAAACAATCATAAAATTAAACAAATTTAATTTTTTCGTTTTTTTCACTTGACGTCGCATTCAGAAAACACTACAATATGTATTAATAATAACATCAAAAAAACTATATATTGTGTTTTTATGTTTCTAATTGTCTGAAATTATATTTTTTACAACCTATTCCATAAAAGCATGAAAGGGGCATATTCTTATGATTACAACCATCCAAAAACGTGATGGCAGAACAGCTTACTTCGATATTAACAAAATTGCAAACGCCATAGAAAAATCTTTTGAGGCTACAGTCGGCCCTAAAGATTTTGAAACGTGTTTGCTTCTTGCGCAAGAAGTGTCTGATAACTTCGAAACAGAAGGCATTACCGCTCCGACTGTGGAACAAATTCAAGATATGGTCGAAAAAATACTCATCAACCATGGATTTGTTCGCACCGCAAAGGCATACATTATATACCGTGCTGAGCGTACACGCGTACGAAATATGAACGATAGATTAATGAAAACATTCCAAGACATTACATATAAAGATGCAAATGATAGCGACATAAAGCGAGAAAATGCAAATATAGACGGAAATACCGCAATGGGTTCTATGCTAAAATATGGTTCTGAGGGTGCAAAACACTTTTTTGAAAGCTATGTTTTAAACCCTGCCCATTCTGAGGCACATAGAAACGGAGACATTCACATCCATGATTTGGATTTTTACACCCTCACAACAACTTGTTGCCAGATTGATTTGCTTAAATTGTTTAAAGGCGGTTTTTCCACAGGCCATGGTGTTCTAAGAGAGCCAAACGATATTGCAAGCTATGCGTCTTTGGCTTGTATTGCTATCCAGTCTAATCAAAACGACCAACATGGCGGACAGTCTGTTTCCAACTTCGATCGAGGCTTAGCTCCCGGGGTTGCAAAAACATATATCAAACGCTACTACGCAAATCTAACTTCTTTATTAGAATTTACAGATGACTCAGAAATTGGCGATGTGGTAAAAGACGCTTCTACAAAACTTGAAAAAAGAGGCCTCCGCCCCACACTGGATGCAAACCCAGAATATGACCAAGCAGAAGAAGCTTTGCTTATCACAGCTGGCGTTGATGCCGAAATTTATAAAAAAGCCAGAGAATTTTCCATCAAAAAAGCAACAAAAGAAACCGATAAAGCAACATATCAAGCCATGGAAGCCTTGTTGCATAATCTAAACACCATGCACAGCCGTGCAGGTGCACAAACACCCTTTTCTTCTGTAAACTACGGTATGGATACCTCAACAGAAGCGCGTTTGGTGATGAAAAATATGCTCTTAGTAACTGAAACAGGCTTAGGAAATGGCGAAACAGCAATTTTTCCAATCCAAATTTTCCGTGTAAAAGAAGGTATCAACTTTAACCCAGGAGATCCAAACTACGACTTATTCAAGTTGGCGTGTCGTGTGAGTGCAAAGCGTTTGTTCCCAAATTTCTCCTTCCAAGATGCACCTTATAATTTAAAGTATTATAAAGAAGGCGACCCAAACACTGAAATTTCTTACATGGGGTGTAGAACCCGTGTCATTGGTAACACCTATGATGCAGACCGAGAAATCACACCGGGACGTGGTAATCTAAGCTTTACTAGCATCAACTTGCCTCGTATCGCCATCCTTGCTAACAAAAATATAGATTGGTTCTTCAAAGAACTAGATAGCAAAATCGACTTAGTTGTAGCACAACTTTTAGAACGCTTTGAAATCCAATCAAAGAAAAAAGTACATAACTACCCTTTCCTCATGGGTGAAGGCATTTGGATTGATAGCGATAAACTTTCTCCAAATGAAGAGGTCAGAGAGGTATTAAAACACGGAACACTATCATTGGGATTTATCGGCTTAGCAGAAGCCCTAAAAGCACTCATTGGTGTGCATCATGGCGAAAGCGAGATTGCACAAAATTTGGGTATTGATATCATCAGCCATATGCGTAATCGCATGGATGAATATTCCGAAAAAACAGGTTTGAATGTTACACTTCTTGCAACACCTGCCGAAGGACTTTCAGGAAGATTTATCCGTTTGGATAAAGCACGGTTTGGCGTAATTGAAGGCGTTACAGATAAAGAATACTATACAAACAGTTTCCACATCCCTGTATATTACCCAATCAGTGCATACAAAAAAATTCAACTTGAGGCACCATACCATAACCTCACAAACGCAGGACACATCACCTACGTAGAACTAGATGGTGACCCTAGCAAAAACTTGGATGCATTTGAAAAAATTATCCGCTACATGAAGTCGCAAAATATTGGCTACGGTTCCATTAACCACCCCATTGACCGCGACCCTATTTGTGGCTACACAGGCATCATCGGCGATACTTGCCCTAGTTGCGGTAGAAAAGAAACTGACAGT
>JBKEAS010000148.1:0-3286 GCA_047972635.1 Anaerotignum sp. | reverse complement strand
GCCATAAAATTTTGCGGATTGTACGAGCTTGCAAGCTCCTTAAGCGTATCTTGCGTGGCGGTAAATTTTGTACCATTGGCTGCTGTGTGGGTACCAGCTTTAAAAACATGAATTTTTGACATAAAAAAACCTCAACATTGTTGTTGAGGTCAAATATATCCACTAAATCCTTACAGAATAACCGTGAAAGCTTTCACGGGGAATGTATCTCTTACTATCTTCATTCATACCCCCCTTTCATGCATGCGTCAATAATATAATATAAAATCAAAAATACAAAGGGGGTACAAGGGGCAGGAGCGCCGAAAAACATTCTTGCTTACGCAAGCCCTATCAAATATAATTGAGCGCATAAAAAACAATTTGAAAGGTAACTCATCATTTTGGAAAAAATCCCTTTACCCCTGATTGCATACTTTTCTGAATACTTAGCGGCTGGTTACACTCATTCAGAGCTTTCCAATATATTCTTAGCCCATGATATAGATCCAAATGACTGTCATGGAAATAAGGCCGAGCGATGCCAACAATTTTTTAAAATTACAAACGAACGAAATGAAAATACACTAAAATATATAGAAAGTATAATCACTAAAATTTTTAATGATCTGGATAGCCGAGTAAATAGAAATAGATTTGAATGGGAAAGAGAAGAAGTTTCAAAAGAGGTTGAAAAAGACAAAAATGAGTTACATATTTTTTTAAAAGAAAAAGGGTTTGCTTATGAGAATGAAAAACTCTTTAGGTTAATAGATAAAGCTTCTCCTCTTCAAACGACCTTATACAGCCAAATTAAAGAAAATGGTTATGCTGCTGTATTACAAGAAATAGAGCGTATTGATGTAACCCTTCAACATAAAGATTATTCAGGAACAGCGCATAAAACCACAAATTTATTGGAAAGTGTTTTTAAGCATTATTTAGATATAAAAAATATTTCATATCTAGAAAATGCAAAAGCTGGCGATTTATGGGATAAAGTTGCAAGCAATATGAAACTAAAGCCGCAAGAATATACAAATATTGATACAGGTTTGCGGGATATTGCCAGCTCATTTATGCAAATAGTTAAAACATTAACCAGTTCACGAAATGATGGTGGTTCGCACGGAAAATCTGCTGCACAATATTATAAATATAAGTTCCAAAGAAGGCACGCCAACTTGCTTGTGAATGCGAGCGTAACTGTCTCGCGTTACCTTTTTGACTATCTAGAGGAAAACAACAACTCTGATACTCTTTGATATCAACTTTGAATATGAAATTCGTAATTTTAGATTAAATCTTTTCTGTTCAAATCTATCTTTGGATAGTTCTTTTTAAATCTCTTTTCTGAAGTTAAATATATTTTTTCAAGCTTATCACTATTCTGGTCTCTTTCTAAAAAGATAATTTCAACACATTCTTGGGGTGAAAAAAGCTGTATGGGAGTATGTAGTTTATTCATTCTTTCTAATAAAATTGATTTTAAAGCATTGTCATCTAATTCAAGCTTGTTTTGATAATCTAGAATACTATTTATTATTCCATATGCAGTTTTAGCCGATGAAGTTTTATACGGAAAAAAGTAAGGGGCACTAATCCAAAGTAATTCTGGATTATAGCTATTACTGAGCCCTGTGAGATCAATAAATACAACTTCCGCTAACATAGCTAACGCATCTATTAATCTGTTTTCTTCTGCTAAAAATTTAGACATCGTATGACGGCAATTACGATAAAGTCCAAAATTACCTTTTTGCATATGTAGCATGCTACGCTCATTCAAATATCCCCATATTTTGTCGCGATAGGGAATATCGGGTTTTTCATTAACCAATTTATTAAGCGACCAAATATCTAACTCTTCTATCATGTTCTTATGGATATAAGGTATATATTCAGCTTCCTCCAAAGCTAAAGCTCCTGCCCCTGAGAGTATATATATACGTTTAGGAAATAAAAGATTGAGTTGTTCATGAGAGACTTCCCCTAACAATCTTTTAATAAGCTCTGCTTTTTTACCAGATACTTTTAGATTATAAGATTTTAGTACTTCTTTTAATTTCACAACTGTTTCACTCTTAATTGCAGTTTCAAGATTGCCGACCTCAATAAAACCACGTTCTTTAAGAGACTTTAGAACAGCACTAACATCTTTTACGCCATACGAATACCACCAAAAATTTTGGAAATCTTTATGATCAACTGCAAAACCATCAGCATAAGATAAAACTAAAATTTCATGAGGATATAAACCGTCTTTAGTGGCAAAAGCGTCTTTAGTACGAATTTCGGCAGGGATTACGTCTTTATGATTTACCTGCACATCGGAAACTACAATTTCTATCGTTCTTTTACGCCTAAATATATCAAAAATACCCATTATCACCTCCTATAATCTCATAGGATTAGTAAATAACAAAAAAGATTGAAAAACAACCCAAAACAAGCTATATTGAATTTAACAAAGAAATTTATAGCCACTTACGGCAATGATTAAATTTTGGGCTGAGGGTTAAGGTAAGTTCTTAACCCTCTTTCCTTTGCCTGTTTTTATGCGCTGCACATCCCTAACCCTCATCATTATAAAGCAATTTACCTTGCCTTACGTTTTTTTCGGTATAATTTTCTCTGGCCTTCAGCATTGTCCAGCCGCTCATCTCTCCGTTGGAACCATCCACCACCATAACAATATCACCGCTTTTTGTATTTTTAAATTTGCGCACGTAAGAACGCCGATAAACAACTTTGCCCGTAGCATTGGATTGTTGGAAGCTACCCCAAATTTCTTGCGGGTTTTCGAGTACTTCTTTAATAAACGGCACAAAAGCACCACGATCTAATTTTATGTGACCCGCTAGAGACTGAGCGTCTATATGCACTACACCAACAGGCGTCAATACTAAATCAGTATCTTGTAATTCATGCTCAATACTTTTTTTAAGGCTTTCTCTATTTTTTGCGGTACCTGCAACTTTGATATTACTTTCTGTAACGGGTAATTGTTTCGGGCGATCGAATGTTGTGTAATCCCCTTTTGTAAGATTAGTGTAACCTTTCCTTGTATCAAAAACTTCTTGAGAAACCTTATTCCCAAAACCTGCCTTACCAGGGTTATATTCAAAACCTTTGGATATCCCTTTATAGCCCATCACCTCTTTTATACCCTCAGGCGTAAATTCATTTCGCTTAACTTTAAGCTTATCCATATCTTCTTCTGTGGCCATGGGCTCGACTTCTAAGCCGTCCATTTCGATTTCCACATCGGATATACTCACCAACTCGCAGCGGCAATGCCAGCCGT
>JBKEAS010000282.1:0-5842 GCA_047972635.1 Anaerotignum sp. | reverse complement strand
TAGTAACCTTCTGCAAACACTTTCTTCCTTGGAAAGTAAACACGCATAACAATATAAAAAATATATAGTGCCGTCAAAACAGCTGAAATAATCAATGCAATAATTCCCATGTACGCAACTGGGTTGTCTGACTTTACTGCAGCTGTTGCCAATGCCCACTTACTATGAAAACCTGCAAAAGGCGGCACCCCTACCAAACTTGCGCCTGTGATCGCCATACTCAAAAAAGTGATTGGCATAAGCTTACCGAAACCTTCCATTTCATATAAGTATTCCCTATGTGTTTTATACAAAATGGCTCCGGCAGTAAAGAATAATGTGATTTTAATCAACGCATGATAAATCATGTGCAAAAGCCCCGCGGTAAGGCCTGCTGGGTTCATTAATGCCACCCCAAAAATAATATACGAAAGATTGGAAACTGTGGAATAAGCAAACCTCCGTTTGATATGAGGCGTTCTTAACGCAACCATAGAACCAAAAATAATCGTAATTGACGCCATAATAATAATTACATTTTGCGCCCAAGTACCAACCAAATGTTCTGTACCAAAACTATAATAAATCAATCGAATGATCGCAAATATACCAGATTTTACGACTGCAACTGCATGAAGTAATGCTGTAACAGGCGTCGGTGCAATTGACGCTTTTGGTAGCCAACGATAAAACGGAAAAATGGAAGCCTTTACACCAAAACCAAAAAATGCTGTTAGGAAAATAATGAGCAATGTGCTCTCATTCCCCTTTACAAGCTCTGAAACTAAAACGCCTCCATAAAGAAATTCCATTGATTCGCTGTAGCAGTATATAAAAGCAAATCCTGTAAAGGCCAACGCTGCACCAAACATCATGTAAATAATATATACCTTCCCTGCATGACGTGCTTTGTTATCCAAAGAATGCATCACCAGAGGCAACGTCGCCAAAGTTAAAAATTCGTAGAAAAGATACATCGTTAGGAAGTTCCCTGAAAACGCAACTCCCAAAACAACGCCATAAGTCATAGTAAAGAATGCAAAAAATTTATCCTCTCTACCTTCATGTGTCATATATTCAAATGCATAAACCGTGGTAATTCCCCACAACAGAGAAACCATAGTCCCAAAAACTTTTGACAATCCATCAATATGCAGTGTTAAAGATAATTTCTCACTAAAACGAATTAAAGTAACTACACCTGCATCTACAAAATAAATTGCATACAAAGCAAAGATGGTATTAATCATGGTGATACCAAAAACCCAAAGTTCACGTTGTTTTCTACTTTCAAACTTTACCGGCAACAGTGCAACACCTGCTATAATCGGAAAGATCACCGGTAAGATCGTTGCAAATTGACTCATCGTGTTCCCACCCTTTCCTTAAAAAATCACGCCACAAATATGATTGATTGTGCTGATCAAACCATTCGGAAAAATACCAAAAACGACAACCAAAATGGCTAATATACCCACTGGTATTATCATTAACTTATTTGGTTCTTCATTTTTAAGGGCATCAAAGTCAAAATCATCTCTAGGGAAAAATGCATCAGATACAATAGAAAACAAATAACCCGCCGTCAACAATGCACTCAATAACAAAATTCCAACCCCAACAATTCCAATCGTACCAATCTGTGCACTTAGCGCACCTTGTGCCAAAAACCATTTGCTAATAAATCCACCTGTTGGCGGAATACCTACAAGAGATAATGCCGCAATGGTAAAACAGCTCATAATAATTGGCATTTTTTTACCTATACCTCGCAACTCATTTACGTTCGTAATTCCCATTTTATAAATAATTGCACCGGCACAAAGGAACAAAGCATTCTTTGCTATGGCATGAAAGGCTACTTGTAATAATGCGCCAGTCAAACCAATTGGAGTTAGTAAAAAAATACCGAATAAAACATACGAAACCTGACTGACTGTAGAATAAGCCAACCTCTTTTTAAGCACCTTTTCTTTATATGCTAACATCGACCCCATAAAAATTGTAATCAATACTAAAATTAGCAACGCCGTTTGTGCCCAAGAACCCTGAATAAAATCTACACCAAACAAAAAGTATGTAACTCGAATGATACAAATAACACCACCCTTTGTAATAATGCCAGAAAGCACGGCCGATGCCGGCGATGGTGCGACAGGATGTGCTGTAGGTAACCATGCGTGCAGCGGGAACATACCGGCTTTACAACCAAATCCAACCGCCATCAAAAAATAAACCCACAACAAAAGATTTTCATTTCCCCCAACAAGCGCCATATTTAATGAGCCACCATACAAAAACTCTGTTGTAAAACAATATGTATCTAAAAAGAAAAATCCTAAAAGACCAAAACCTGCACCAAAAATGGAATATCCCAAATATTTCATACCCGCCCTTACTGCTTGCGTCTCTTGAGTGTGGATTACCAAGGGCAATGTTAGTAAGGTCATAAATTCATAAGAAAGATATAGTGTCATCATATTTTCAGAAAAACATAAACTGATCAATGTACCTAATGACATCACATAGTACATAAAGAAGCGAGAAGGTTTATGTTCATGTTTCATATATTCAATAGAAAAAACTGCTACAGCAAGCCAAACAGCAACGATAATATAAGCAAAAAATTGCCCAATTCCGTCTATACGATACGCAATAGAAAGTCTATCTGTAATCTGCCACACAGTTAGAGCTGTTTGCTTCAACCCCATATATATAACCAAAACAAGTTCAACAACAATTGAGCCAATTAGCAGGATGTTTCGTTGTTTTTCTTGTTTTGTAAAGCCGATGCCTACCCCTGCAAAAAACGGCAGCATGACCGGTAACAATAACATCAAATTTCCAGACATTTCCTCACCTCATCTCTCACCGTTTGCCTACTGCACCAATAAACCAATACTCACTTGGATAATACGAGTGATTGGACGATAGTAAATTCCTAGTGCAAAATTTAAAATAATAAACCCAACAATAGAAACAGCAAACATAGGCGAAATCGTTGCTCGTGTTTTTTTTGCAAGTTTTTTAACAGGTGACCAAATCGCAATTACAGTCGGCAAAAAATACAATGCATTTAGCACCATACTAATACCTAAAACGATTAGTACCGCAGCCATTTTTCCTGGTGTATATACCGATGCTGTAGCAAAATATATTTTTGATATAAACCCTGCCATAAGTGGAATACCAATCATCGATAAAGCCCCTACTGTATATCCAACACCTGCCAAAGGATTACGCAGTGCCGCACCTCGCATATGATACATCTTGTCTTTCCCACCGTTATCCTCAACAAAACTACCGCAACAAAGAAACAACAATGGCTTTGTTACAGCATGCGCCAAAATATGAAAGCAAGCAGCCGTCATACCAACACGGCTGCCCATACCAATCCCCATGAAGATATAGCCAATTTGTGCCACTGATGAATAAGCAAGCATACGTTTCATTTTATGCTCTTGCATCGCATAAACAGATCCCATAACCATGCCCGCCAAACCAAAAGCAAATAATACTTCTGTAATTTTTAAAGTATGCATAACAGATTCTGAGAACACACAATAAATCAATTTAATCCCCAGTACGATGTAGCTTTTCAAAGCCAAACCAGATAAAATCGCACTCGATGTGGGTAACGCCACATTATATGCCCCCGGTAACATTGCATGAAAAGGAAACAACGCACTCTTAATGGCAATACCAATAAACATAAACCCAGTTACAACCATTAATGGCATCGTGTATTGACGTGTTGCAATAAGTTTAAAAACTGCCTCTTGCATTTGCGGAAAAAGAAGATGTCCTGTAATGCTATATAAGATACTTAAACCTAAGAGGAATAATCCCGAGCCTAAAAGACTAATGACCAAATAATACGTTGTGCCCACAATAGACTCTGCCGTTCCCTTGACCATAATCAGTGCACAAGAAGCAATCGTGTTTATTTCGATAAATACATATGCCGTAAAAATATCATTTGTATAAATCAATGCTAACATAGAACCAAATAAAGCGTTTAGCATAATGAAGTAAAGTGGTTGCTTTTCTTCTACCACATCCTTCATAATAAAATTCAACCCACCACCCACAGTCAACAGCATCACAATACTAAAAGTAACCGCCATCAACGCTTCTAAAGGACCTGCTCTTAATTCATTTCCCCAAGGTGCCGGATAGTGCCCCATCATGTAAGAAAAAGTTTCTTGGTTTTTAGATAAGTTTAATAACAAAATACCCGACATTACAAAAACAATACTAACCATAGCAGTATGAAGCATATACGCTTTTTTACCGTCTTTTATCAAAGCCGTTATGATACCGCAAAACATTGCCAGAAAAATACTGAAAAATGGTAAATTATGTATCCAATTTACATTTGCCATTACTCCCCTTCCTCCTCTCTGGATAGCCTCATGATTTCATCCATATTTAGCGTTCCATAATGCTTATAAAGACGTTGAACCAATGCCAGAGAAAAAGCCGTAATGCTAACAGCCACAACAATGCCCGTCAAAACCAAGCCTGCTGGAATAGGATTTACATAATAAGAAGCATCAATCACGTTATCCACCAAAATTGGCGCCACACGCCCATTGATATAACCTTTTGCAGCCAAGAATAAATACACTGCTGTATCCATAATATTTAATCCAATGAATTTTTTAATCAAGTTGTTTTGCAACAACAAATTCATAAAACCAATTCCAAAAAGAATAACTGAAGCTGCCTCATAAAAATTTGTTCCTAGATGATTCATAGTTAAATGTCTCCTTTAGTAAACAACGCATAAAATCCATACATCGTACAAGCAACAATTAAACCTACACAAATATTTAAAGGTAAAATAAGACCTGCACTCAAAATATCTCCAGGTGTACCTTTTGGAATTTCGTACCCAACGTGGTTTGCACCTGTAAAAAATGAATATGTTTTACAAACAAAATATGTTAATAAACATCCTACATTAATTGTTGTAAATGTACGAAATGTAAAAAATCTGTGCATTTCTTTCTGCCCGTATGCGCTTGCATAAAGAATTAAGCCTGCCCCAATAATAGATCCTCCTGAAAAACCACCACCAGGAGAAAGATGCCCATTCAAAATAACATAACTACCGTAGAGCATAAGCAATGGAGCCAATATCTTAGCGGCAATTTGCAAGATAAGTTTTTTTTCTTGCTCCTCAAACAAATTATCTTCTTCAATTTCCTGTTGTTCTTTTGGATAACTATTTTTACTATCTTTTTTTAGTAAAAGCACTGTACTCATAACAGCCAAAAACAAAACATTCGCCTCAGCAAAAGTATCAAATGCACGGTAATCCAAAATCATCCCCGCAACAAAATTAGTGGCACCCGCTTCTTCTAATCCTTGCTCCAAATATCGTTCTGCCACTTCATTATTAACTGGATTTTCAGGATTACCAAACTCTGGCAATGCATCTACTACCGCAAGCATAATGGTAATAAAAAGTATCGAAATGGCTACACTTAATCTCAAATATATTTTTTTATGATCTTTTACATAATTAATTGTAAAGTGTCCACGCCAATCTTTTTTTTCTTTTTTCATTCTGGAAGCAATATATTTATCCGCATTTAGAATGACTTCCTCTCCATCCACCCATGCTTGTAAGTGTTTCCAAAATGATTTTTTTTCGTTCATATCAGCCATATTAACCCTCTCTGGTTCCCTTGAGTGAGTGAACTTTTTTCAGTGTGAGGAAGAATAATACACTGTCTACACCTGCTCCTACGGCTGCTTGCGTGATGGCAAGATCCGGAGATTGCAAAAATAACCAAATAACCGCCATGATGGAACTATATCCCATGAAAAAAATGACCGCGATAAATAAATTGCT
>JBKEAS010000275.1:0-2056 GCA_047972635.1 Anaerotignum sp. | reverse complement strand
TGGAATTAAAAGAGCGTTTCGAAAGCCCTTATTGTACCAATACACCTTGGGAAACGCTGTTTGAAACCTTGCTTGCAGAAAAAGAAGCCTCCTTTGAAAAGGAGGAAAAAGCAAACCTGTTGGATCAAAGTGCAAGAACAGCCCATCTCTTGACGATAGAAAAACTCATATCCTACCAAAGTGAGATCAAGCGTCTTTCCCTGTCCGATAAAGATGATGTTTTCCTACACTTGAAAAGCAGCTTTGCAAAAGAAGTAGAAGCAAGGCAAGCCCAAATCGATTTGAACTCTGCTCAACTAGAAAACACCTTTTTATTTCTAGAAGAAGCTTTTGGCATCGGGCAAGAAATGGTTATTTTTGTCACAGAGCTTACGACCAATTTTTATACCGTAAACTTTATCAGCGAAAATGGTAGCGAAAAATACTACCAATATAATAAAGAATTGCTCTTTGAAGAAAAACAAAAAAGCATTTTGAAAGACATCAACTCCGCAAGAGCAGAAGGCAACTTATTGTTCTGATCGTGTTTCCAGTCAAAAATTTTTAGCTTTGCCTAAAAACAAAACCAAGGCAAGCCAATCGCTTTAATGAAAAAAGGTATCTAACGATACCTCTTTTTTTATTCTCATAAATCCCAAACGACGTCCACTTCTTCTATCCCATAACGTACAAAAAGTGCCACCATCTGCTCTGTAATTCGCTCTCCGCTTATGGCAATAGGTATGGCAGGTGGGCAAGAAACAGCAGGCATTGCACAAATTTGCCCAAGACTCTCCTCCACACAAACCCGCCTTCTCTTTGCAAACATCGCCTCTCTAATCGAAATAACTTGTTCTCCCTTGGTGGGTACGATGGCTTTTTCCTCTTTTTCTTGTCTATCTGTCATAAAGGGTAATGCGTCGTAAACTTTATCAAAATCACAATCTTTCGTTTGCGGTGTAAACATCATAACCAAATGCCAATCGTCAGAAAACTCGACTTCTATCCCATTTTTTCGTAAAAGCTCTGCCATTTCGTCTCCGCTCATGCCAATTTTTCCTGCTTCAATCATAAGTTTTAGTGGTTCAAACTGCCATGCAGGATAGCCTTTTTGTGCCAATGCCAACCTTAGTTTTTCAATCTTTTTTTGGCATAGCTCCAATTTTTGCTCATACCCATCCGCTAGCACACGGTTGCATAAATCCAAAGATTGTAGCGTCAGATATGATGGACTGCTAGAGCCAAATAAGCCCAATGCACTCTTACCGTATTCCTCAAAAGGTGCAACTGCATTTTTTCCGATGTGTAGATATGCCCCACCCGTCAAAACAGGCAATGTTTTATGTGCCGAGTCACAGCATAAATCCGCCCCCAAATCCAGTGGGTGGATAGATTTTGGCAAAAAATGTAAATATGCCCCGTGTGCATTGTCCACCAAAAGCGGTATGCCATAGTTCTTGCAAACAGCACTAAGCCCCTTGATATCAGCCATGTTCCCCAAGTAATCGGGCGAAGTGATAAAAACAGCAAACGGGAGCCCATCGCCATCTTCCATAGACCGTAGCGTCCGCTCTAGTTCTTCCGGCAAAATAGAACAGGCACAAAGTGACGTCTTTTCTTTCGGGTAAACCCAACAAACCGCAAGGTCTAACAATGCACAGCTGTGCAAAAAGGCTTTATGTGCGTTTCTCCCTGCCAGAATTTTGGCATCTTGCTCCTTCTTTTTGCCGTAAATCATAGCGAGGTAAACCATAGCCAAAATACACTGTGAAGAACCACCTGTGGCGTAAAATGTTTTTCTTGAACCAAACAAATTGGTTGCATTTTGCTCGCTCTTGGCAATAATCCCCTGTGGGTGATACAAATCGTCCGCCCCATCAATCTCGGTGATGTCTAACCCTTCACAGCCCAAAAAAGTGGTGCCTTTATGTCCTGGCATATGTAACCGCACAACCGCTTTTTTTTCGTATTCTTTTATAAAATCATAAATCGGCGTTTCCATCCTTTTTATTCCTCGTTTTCAGCAACTTTCATCATAAGGGCACATTCCATACGCTTTTTAAAAAGCTCACAGCCA
>JBKEAS010000251.1:0-4438 GCA_047972635.1 Anaerotignum sp. | reverse complement strand
ATCCGAAGTATCTAAAAATCAAATTTTATAGAGCAGAAATGATTGCATCTGCAAATTCTTCTGTAGAGGCACTTCCGCCCATATCAGCAGTGAGGATTTTTCCTTCGCCAATGACTTTTTCAACTGCTTTTTCGATCTTTGTGGCAGCAGCAGCCTCTCCAAGGTGGGCAAGCATCAAAGATGCAGAAAGAATTGCTGCAGTGGGGTTGATCTTATGTTGACCTGCTATATCTGGAGCAGAGCCATGGATTGGTTCAAAGATTGCGCCATCTACGCCGATATTTGCACTAGGTGTTAATCCAAGTCCGCCAACAAGCCCAGCACAAAGGTCGGAAACAATGTCACCATAAAGGTTTGGGCATACCAAAACGTCGTATTCTTCAGGGTGCATCACCAAACGCATACACATCGCATCAACAATGCTGTCGTTAAATATAATTTGGGGATATTCTTTGGCTATTTCCCGAGCAATATCAAGAAACATACCATCGGTACATTTCATGATATTTGCTTTATGTACGGCTGTTACTTTTTTTCTGCCTTCACGTACAGCGTATTCAAAGGCGTAGCGAATGATACGTTCACAACCTTTTCTTGTGAAAAGTTTGATGCTTTCGGCAGTGTCATTATCGATCATTCGTTCAATTCCGGCATAAAGATCTTCTGTATTTTCTCTGACAATAACCAAATCTATGTTTTCAAATTTTGTGATAACGCCGGGATATGTTTTTGCCGGACGAACATTGGCATACAAATCGAAGGTTTTTCTTAGAGCAACATTTACACTACGAAATCCAGTTCCGACGGGGGTGGCAATGGGCCCTTTCAAGGCTACGCCGGTTTTTTTAATGGATGCAATGGTGGCATCGGGTAGGGGGGTGCCATGTTTTTCAATCATAGCGGCACCTGCCTCAGCCATTTCCCACTCTATGGCAACATTTGTTGCTTCCACAACTTTTTTTGCGGCAGCAATCACTTCGGGACCACTACCATCTCCTGGGATTAAAGTAACTTGGTATGCCATTTGTTTTTCCTCCTAATTATTGAAAGTGTTTTTATTCTCATTATTTTTTCTTAGGGCGAATAGCAGTCACGTATTTGAAAATTTTCATTTCGAAATAGAATTTAAGGTTTAGGTTAAATCCTTTGTGTAGTTTAGTAACCCGCCCGCTAGTAATATATCTTTTTGTCTTGCGGATATGTTCAAGCGTGTTGGAATTTCTTCGCCTGTACGTAAGTGTGTTACCATGATGTTTTGACCATTTACCGCACTTTCAATTTGATTTGATGCATATTTAATGGTAAATTCATCGCCTAGAATAATTGTATCATAGTCCCATTCGTTTACGAAAACCAAAGGTAAAATTCCGTTATTGAGTAAATTTGCCATATGTATTCTTGCAAAAGATTTTGCAATGACTGCTTTTACACCTAATTGTAGAGGGGCTAGAGCTGCGTGTTCACGGCTACTGCCTTGGCCGTAATTTTGTCCTGCAATAATGAAGCCACCACCTGCGGCTTTTGCTCTTGCGGGAAATTTTGGGTCGCAGGGTGTCAAGCAATAATCCGCCAAATGAGGTACGTTTGAACGATATGGAAGAAGCTTTGCGTTAGAGGGCATAATATGATCGGTTGTGATATTATCATCCACTTTAATTAATGCACCACCAGAAATATCTTTTGGTATTTTTACATTTTTTGGGAAAGGTTGAATGTTTGGCCCTCTGATCACGTCGGTTGTTTCAGCTTCTGGTGCAGGAGGAATAATTAGGTTGTCATTTACCAAGAAATGTTCTGGCATAGAAACCAAAGGTGCTTCTCCTAGGTTGTTTGGATCAGTTATTTTGCCAGAAAGTGCACTGGCAACTGCTGTTTCTGGGCTTACAATATAAACCTGTGCAGATTTTGTGCCACTTCTGCCTTCAAAGTTGCGGTTAATGGTTCTTAAGGAAACTGCGTTTGTAGCGGGAGATTGTCCCATACCAATACAAGGGCCACAGCCACATTCTAAGATACGAGCACCGGCTGAAATGATATCAGCAAGAGCACCATTTGTAGCGAGCATATTCATAACTTGTTTGGAACCTGGGGCAATAACCAAACTCACATTTGGATCAACTGTTTTGCCTTTTAATAAGTGGGCAACAGTCATCATATCCGTATAAGAGGAATTGGTACAGCTACCAATAGCAACTTGATCTACCGCCAAACCTTCTATTTCTTTTACTTGTTTGATGTTATCCGGGCTATGAGGACAAGCAACCAAAGGTACGATTTGACTTAAATTAATCGTGATTTCTTCATCATAGGTTGCATCAAAATCGGCAGAAAGTTCTATCCAATCTTCGCCGCGGCCTTGGGCATCAAGAAAAGCTTTTGTAATTTCATCACTAGGGAAAACAGAAGTGGTTGCACCCAATTCAGCACCCATGTTTGTGATGGTTGCTCTTTGAGGAACGCTTAAATGTTTTGCGCCTTCGCCACCGTATTCCATTACTTTACCAACGCCACCCTTTACAGAAAGTACACGAAGAACTTCGAGGATTACGTCTTTTGCAGTTACCCAAGGTTGCAAAGAGCCTACCAAATTCACATGACAAACCTTAGGCATTGCTGTGTAGTAAGCACCGCCACCCATTGCTACGGCAACATCAAGTCCGCCAGCGCCAATAGCAAGCATACCGATGCCACCGCCTGTAGGTGTGTGGCTATCAGAACCTAGAAGGGTTTTTCCGGGTTTACCAAAGCGTTCTAAATGGACTTGGTGGCAAATACCGTTACCGGGTTTTGAAAAATAGATGCCGTGCTTTTTTGCTACTGTTTGGATATATTTGTGATCATCGGCATTTTCGAAGCCTGTTTGGAGTGTATTGTGATCAATATATGCTACAGAGCGTTCTGTTTTTACACGAGGTATACCCATGGCTTCAAATTGCAGGTAAGCCATAGTACCTGTGGAATCTTGCGTTAGGGTTTGATCAATTTTTAGGGCAATTTCTTTTCCAGGGATCATATCTCCGGAAATCAAATGAGCTTTGATGAGCTTTTCTGTAAGGTTCATAGTCAGTGGTCCTCCTTATTTTTTGTTCTTTAATTCATGCAGATGGGGCGTTAAAGTTTTTATGGCATGAAGTAGTTCTTCTTTACTAATGAAGGTAACTCTTCCATCAAGATATTGTTCGTCAACCCAATCTTTTAATGTGAGTATTTCTGGGGCACTTTTATGGAATGCATCGTCACCTTTGAGGTTAAGATGTTGGTTTAACCAATAAGCGATACCGGCAGAACCGGAGTTTTTATTGATTTCAACGCCAATGGGGCGGTTTAAGATTTTTTCGGTATTAAAAATATTATAAATTTCTTCGTCTTTTGCCATGCCGTCTGCATGAATGCCTGCACGTGTTACATTGAAATCCTTTCCAACAAATGGTGTTCTGTCAGGTATTTGGTAGTTTAGTTCTTTTTCGTAATATTCAGCAATTTCGGTAATGACGGTGGTATCCATGCCATCTAGGGTGCCTCGAAGCTGTGCATATTCGATAACCATAGCTTCTAGGGGCGTGTTTCCTGTTCTTTCGCCTATACCAAGAAGAGAACAGTTGATTGAAGATGCACCATAAAGCCATGCTGTTGTGGAATTTACAACTGCTTTATAGAAGTCATTGTGTCCGTGCCATTCGATCAATTCGCTAGGGAACTGAGCAAAATGATTGATACCATAAATAATGCCAGGAACACTTCTTGGTAAGGTTGAACCAGGGTAAGGAACGCCATAGCCCATTGTGTCACAAAAACGAATTTTAATTGGAATTTGATATTCTTGCATTAACTTTTGCAATTCTGTTGCAAAAGGAACGACGAAACCGTAATAATCGGCTCTTGTCACATCTTCAAAATGGCAACGTGGCCTGATGCCTAGCTCTAAGGCTTCTTTTATAACTTCAAGATAATCGTGTAAGGCTTGCTCTCTGGTTTTATGTAGCTTGTTAAAAATGTGGTAGTCAGAACAGCTGGTTAAAATGCCACATTCTTCAAGGTTCATATTTTTTACTAATTTGAAATCTTCTCTTGTTGCACGAATCCATCCTGTGATTTGAGGAAACTCTAGCCCCATTTCTCTACAAGCGTGTATTGCTTTACGGTCGTTTTCACTATAAA
Organism: Anaerotignum sp.; assembly: GCA_047972635.1. Classification (GTDB taxonomy): domain Bacteria; phylum Bacillota; class Clostridia; order Lachnospirales; family Anaerotignaceae; genus Chakrabartyella. The sequence continues at coordinate 280 of JBKEAS010000251.1, read as the reverse complement.
GGAAAAATTCTGATTGGCGAATTTTCCCGTTTGGCCCGCTCAAACGACTGAGCATTTCGTAAAGTGTGGTGATTTGTTTTATTGTGTAAGGCGTTCTGGCTTGTTGGCCATCTCGAAAGGTGGTGTCGGTCATCCAAATGTTTTTTGGTGTATTCATGGGCACCAAACGATAATTAAACGAACATTTTGGAATTTCGTCATAATTAAAATTATCTCTGTAGAGATTGGGTTCATCCACGTTTTGCAAGTTATATTGATACTTCGTAAGGTCTAATAGGTT
>JBKEAS010000060.1:0-3331 GCA_047972635.1 Anaerotignum sp. | reverse complement strand
AAAAAAATTATGTTGGTTGATACAATCATTGGTGGCAGAGTTCCCGAATATTTCTTCAACGGAAGTTAAAAAAGAATATCTATTGACATAATGAGCAAAATATTATTAAATATGAAGTAGACATGTATTTTCTTTTTTTGGAGGTAGTGAAATGATTAAAACACTAAAGCAATTTCTTAATGAACTAGGAGATCTTTCTTACGACAATGGTGACTATACAGTTATAAAAGGTAAATTCAAAGACAACGAAGTATCAAGCTTTGTAAATTGCTTCCTTCCTGGCACGGAAGTCTTAAGCGATGGAAAAAACGGCAAACCTCTGGCTCTAAAAGGCTCTGCAGATACAGATAAAGGAACAACGGGCGAAGAAGAGTTAGAATTTACAGGCTATCAACTCTATGACTTTTCTGACTCCGATGGCAACTGGTATCTTCTCACACTACCTTCTATTGAAAAGACAGAAGAATACCTTTTAAGCGAAGCAGGTTATTTAAACTATTACAGCACACAAATGTTTGTATTTGAAAATGGTGTTGTAAAACCATTTGAAATTATGTTCAATGGTGACAATAACACTGTGGTTGGCATTGATAAGGACGCCATGGATGCACCACTAGATATCGTTGGACTAAAAGGTAGAATTTGGGTAAGATGGCAAGATCCCAAAGAATTAGAACCTTTGACTGACGCAGACGTTCAAAAATTCAAAAAATCTATTGGCAAATAAATCTAACAAAAATAACAGCACTCGATACCACATCGACCACTGTTATTTTTTTGCTCTTTTTTCGTTCTCCAATCACATTAAAACCTAATTTGTATAAACTATATATATGGTTGTCTATTGTATAACTTAAATCGAAATTGGAGATGATTAAATGGGACTACCTCGAATAATTGGCAGCTCAACGACCCGTTCACAAGCAATTACGGACATTATTCAATCCGTAGCAGTTGAACAAGCGGCTATTGCTAATATTATAAACGCAGAAAGCGACAAATTACAAAAAGTAGTTACATTAAACGATGATACACAAACGGCACTACAAGCATATAACTCAGTCAATTCAACCGTAAGTGCGGCTACTTTTTTACAAATTATTTTAATAAAACAACTTGAATTATTTAGCGGTTGCCTTTCTCCTACCCCAGAACTAACCCCTTCCATTGAAAATATATCGATGGAAATTCTCCCTCCAGACTTAGGCAGAACTATAACAAAAATTGATAATCAGCATTTCACCATTGCCAAACAAAGTGCGACTAAGAATGTAGGACGCTCTGTCATTAAAAGTGTGCCCACAAGCACCATTTCTTTAATATCCGCACCAGCGGGTGTTACTATATCAGAAAATATAATAACAATTGATTACGCTGTTGTGTCCGAGGGAAAGATTGTTCTAGTCGCTACAGAGAAGAACTACGAAACAAGAATCACAGTAGATTTCTTTAATGTTTAAGATAACTTTAAACATGGACTGTATTGCAATATATATTCTTAAGAATGAGATAGATGTTCATTCAAATACTTTACAAACACCCTAAAAACATAAAGGATAAGGCAGACAGTCTACTGTCCATCTTATCCTCCTATACATAATTTGAAAAATATGTATAAAAAAACGTACCCCTACACGGTAGGAGTACGTTGGAATTTGTAATCGATTAAAACCCAAAAAAACATAATAAGCTATCCGTTGACGATTAGGGATTAAGCAATCTTTAAGCGTAACGCTTGCTATTTTCATAAAATACAAAGCAAAGCTCAATTATATTTACGATATGGGTTATTTTTAAATAGATTTTATTCAGTCGAAAGATTGTCGCCATAATCTTAAAAAACATCAGAGGATTCATCTATAGGATACCCAAAAACCGCATATCTATCCTTGCCATTTTCCTTGGCATGATAAAGTGCTTTATCCGCATTGCGGTAAAGATTTTGAAACGAATCATCGCAGATTGTTGTCCAAGAAAGTCCCACACTAATGGTAACTGGCATGGCGCAATTAGCAAATTTTTCTCTAACACCGTCAACAATTTTGCCTGCTAAATTCTCCAACTCCTGCGTGTCTTGTTCTTGCATGAGAAAAATTAAAAACTCATCGCCACCCAACCTGCCTAAAATGGCATTTTCCGGAAGAAGATCTTTAACTGTTTTTGATAATTCAATCAAGATTTGATCGCCAAAGTCATGTCCATTTTGATCGTTAAGCTGTTTGAAGTAGTCAATATCAAAAATAAACAATGCGGCAACCGACGTCTCTTTTGATGGTTGATTCATTTCTCGATAAACGAAACTCTCAACGCCATATCGGTTGTAAATCCCCGTCAGGCTGTCTCGCTCTGTGAGGTCCGTCAAGTATTGGATCTGTTTTTTCTTTTCGTCAATATTCTCCAAGCATCCAATAATTGAATGTAATTCTCCCTCATCCATCACAGGAATAAGATATAGCAAGCACCACACTTTTTTCTGTGCAAAAACATGAATTTGCATTTCCATAGAACATGTAATGGCTTTTTCTGAAACTGTATTAATCAAAGCCATTAAATCATCCGCATACTCAGAAGCAACCCATGCACCGTTTAAAATGTCCTGTAGCGTTCCTACTGGTGGTGCACAGCCAAACAGATATTCATAATTTTCGCTAAATACTACGTCATTTGTTTGAATATTACATTCCAAAATTGCCTTATCGCTTTGCTCAATCGCAATTCGGTATTTTTCTTCATTTAGTCGCAGATCGCGTTCCATTGCCTTCAGTTCAGAAATATCTGTAAGCAAACAATGTATGTATTTTTTCCCATCTTCATGTTGCACAGCCTTAGCTCTGTCTAACACATAAAGAGGCGAGCCATCTTTACGCTTAAGGCGGTACTCTACCTCAAACGTATCGCCACAGGCAAATTGTCTATTAACATCTTCTACAAGAGCTGGAAGGTCTTCTTCCATAACGATATCAACTTGCGTCAGCTCCAGCAGCTCGTCCGTCGTATAACCTGACAGCTTAGCCATTCCTTCTGTGCAATATCTTAAATGAAACGGTGGGTCGAAATCAGAATATACTATTCCACCTTGAATGTTTTCCAACAAAAATTTATTTTGAAGAATACTTTCCTCATACATGTTATTAGTATTCATTTTTACACCACCTTTTAATAAAATATTTGTCTTGTCTTATTTTATCATATTTTAAATATAAAAAAAATTTTTTTTTTGAATGCACGATTGATGTTATTTTTATGTAGCAATGCAAAAACAACAGTCTTACAGGAATTTTCCTATAAGGCCGTTGTTGTTATATTTTGCTTTCCTTACACCTTAGTTCAC
>JBKEAS010000045.1:0-3555 GCA_047972635.1 Anaerotignum sp. | reverse complement strand
CCACACGCATCTTCGTTCCAAATCTGCTCGTAAATTTGTGTAGAGGAAAATACACGTCCAGCGTGTTCCATCAGCAATTTTAAAATATTATACTCGCTAGGCGTTAAGGAAACAGGCTTCCCGTCCACGCTAACCATCTTCGTTTCGTCTGACAACTCAATCCCGCCAATACGTAATGCAGACGCTTTGGGTGCAATGCCCCCCAAAGAAGTATAGCGCCTTAGTTGTGAACGCACCCTTGCAATCACCTCAACAGGGTTAAACGGCTTTGTGATATAATCATCCGCTCCCATGTTTAGCCCTAACACTTTATCGCTGTCCTCACTCTTTGCCGTAAGCAAAATAATAGGTATATTCGAATATTCTCTAATCTTTGCCGTTGCCGAAATACCGTCCAGTTGAGGCATCATAATATCCATTAAAATCAAATGGACCTCATTATTTTGCACCACCTGTAATGCCTCTTTTCCCGTATAGGCAGTAAAAATTTTATAATTTTCCATAGAAAGATAAATGGATAAAGCAGAAACAATATCCTTCTCATCATCACAAATTAAAATATGATACACAAAATACACCTCCGCCATGTTGTAACTACATAATACAAAAAAAATATTAAGAACGCCTCGAATTTTTTTTAATTTTTCTTTAATTTTACTTGATACATCATTTACCAAACCTCTATAAAACATATCCCTTATCTTTCCTACAATCAACCAATCTTATGACAAATAAAAAAGTATAAAAGGATAGTCTCTAAAGACTACCCTTCTATACTTTTTCCTTTACAATTTGAACAAACACCATAAAGAATAAGCTGTTCACATTCCACGTGGAAATCCAATTCTTTTGCCAATTTTTTATGAATTTCCGTCAAATCGTCCATGTATAAATCACATACCTGCCCACACTCCGTACAAACCGTATGTGGATGACATTGTACAACTGCGTCGTAGCGAGAACTTCCTTCTCCAACATTCAATTCTTGAACCAACCCAAGTTGCTTAAAAAAATCTAAAGTTTTGTAAACCGTAGCTAGGCTCATCGTCGGGTTTGTTAGTTCTAATGCTTTGTAAATGCTCTCTGCATTCGGATGCTCACAAGTACCTATCAACATATTGTAAACTGCAATACGTTGCGGTGTCACTTTCAGCCCTTTGTCTCTTAAAATTTGTGCTGTTTCTCTCATGGATGATCCCTCTAATCAATAACTATTTTTATTTAATAATAATATACAACAAGAAATTAGTCAATAAAAATTAAACCCAACAATAAAAATTTACCCAATATTGTTTTGTTTTCTCTTTTATGCTACAATTTCAATCATAAGTTTAAAGGAGGATGTGCTATGAATATCGTACTTTTGGAGCCTGAAATACCACAAAACGCTGGTAATATTGCAAGAACTTGTGCTGCTACAAGCTCCGTTTTACACCTAATCAAACCCTTAGGATTTTCCGTGGAAGATAAATATTTAAAACGTGCAGGCTTAGATTATTGGAACCTTTTGGATATCCGCTACTACGAAAATTTTGAAGATTTCACAAAAAAAAATCAAAACATTACCCTTTGGATGGCAACAACAAAAGCCAAACACATCTATACCGACGTAACATATAACGAAAATGACTTTGTTATGTTTGGGCGAGAAAGTGCCGGTATTCCCGAGGAAATCCTCATGGCACATGAAGCAAATACCATCCGCATTCCTATGCTTGCTGAGGCCAGAAGCCTAAATTTGTCAAACTCCGTGGCAATTGTAGTCTACGAAGCGTTGCGTCAAACCGGCTTTCCTAATATGCTTTTTGAAGGACAATTACATCATCACAACTGGTAATGTTACAATTTTCTGTAGGCAAAGCGTTTCTTGCTACTCTTATTTCCTAACGCTATATCAAAAACACCCCATCTGCCACTTGTGCAAATGAGGTGTTTTTTCGTGTACTATTACCTATCTTCCTTGTTCCATACCTTCAATCGAAGCCAAAAACTCATCATAGGTATCGCCCCATGTTTTAATAGGCGTCGTTCTTCCCTCGCATCCATCTTCTAAATCGGCAAGGTATCTTTGTCCTTGTTGATAAATCTCACCCACCGTAATAGCACAACCTAATTCTGTAGCAAGCTCGCAAAGAGCCAATTGAGGATCCTTTTCGTGCTTGGTTTCTAATATTTTTTTGCGTAAATGACTATCTTTTTTTGCCTTTTCCAGTAATTCAAATAATCCATCGCTTAACATTATCTCGCCTCCTTCGTTTTCAGTATTTCCACCAAAAACCTTTTCCATGCCAAAAATCATATAAAATAATCTAACCAAAAATAAGAAAACAAAAGAGCTTTTATTCTAAACCAATTGAAACATAAAAACGAAATCATTGCCCCTTAACTCCTAGCCAAAAATGAATTCTTATCTTCCTTTTTATCCATCCGTCGGTTATTCCACTTCTCCAATTCTACAATAGGCAGTGGCATCAGTGCCAACATAACAACCACAATCCATTCTAGCCCCTCCAACGGTACAACCTTAAAGATATTTGCCAATGGCTGTAACATAATAACCCCAACTTGTAAAAGCGTACCTACAACGAAAGCCCCCACAAGCCAACGGTTTTGAAACGGGCGAATTGCTAATAAAGAACGATCCGAACGCATATTAAAGGAATGTACCAATTGAGACAATGAAAGCACCGCAAACGCCATTGTCCTGCCCACAACATATATCTTTTCTTGATCAAAGTAAATGTGTCCAATGGCAAAAGCCAATAAAGTCAACATACCAATCATCATACCCTCTAGCATAATCCTACCACCCAAACCGCCGCCAAACAAGGTATCCTCTCTTTCCCTCGGTGCTCTCTCCATACAGTTTTCCTCCACCGGATCAAGCCCCAAAGCAATGGCTGGCAATGAGTCCGTCACCAAATTCACCCATAATAAATGAATAGGTAACAGTGGGGTCGCCCAGCCAAAGCACATCGCAACAAAAATGGTAATAATCTCTCCGATATTGCTTGATAGCAAAAAGTGTACTGCTTTTCGAATGTTATCGTAAATTCCACGGCCTTCTTTTACAGCCTCTACGATTGTGGCAAAATTATCGTCAACTAAAATCATATCAGCCGCACCCTTTGCAACCTCTGTACCACTTTTGCCCATCGCACAACCAATGTCGGCTGCTTTTAGTGCCGGTGCATCATTCACACCATCCCCAGTCATCGCCACAACACTACCATCTTTTTGATATGCCTTAACAATACGCACCTTATGCTCCGGTGCCACCCTAGCAAAAACAGTACACGATAAAACAACCTCTTCAAGCACTTCATCAGACATTGCACTTATCTCCTGCCCCGTAACACAGGTATCACCATTTTCATAAATCCCAAGCTGTGTAGCAATTGCTTGTGCAGTCAAAACGTGATCTCCAGTAATCATAACGGGGCGAATTCCCGCCTTTTTGCAAAGTGCAACCGCATTGGCAGCTTCCGCCCTTGGCGGATCAATCATTCCTGCAAGTCCTGCAAAAACCATCTCCCCTTCTATCTTATCCACTTT
>JBKEAS010000041.1:0-1999 GCA_047972635.1 Anaerotignum sp. | reverse complement strand
GTATGCTTGGAACAGGAGGGTGCGTGATTATACCTTTTGTAAGGAATGGAGAAATTGAATTTGATATTGTATCTCAAGAGCGTATGATCATTCATGAAAAACAAGGCAATCGTATTACGAGGGCTACTGTATTAGCCGACCGTGTGACGCAAAACAAAATGGAATATTTTAGATGGGTAGATTATCAAGTTCTGGAGAGAAATCTTGTTATTACGAACAAGGTGACAGATCAATGGGGAAACATTGCACGATTGGAACAATGGGAAGATATAGAAGAATGTCAAGCCATTTCTCAGGTGGATAGGGTTTTATTTGCATATTTCCAATCTCCTGTGGATAACCGTAAGTTTAGGGATGAATATGGGGTGCCGATTACTTATGGTTGTGACGCTCTTATTCAAGAAATTTTTGATTGTTTTGCACAAATTAGAGATGAGTACAAGTTAAAAGAAGTGAAGATTTTTGCTGACGAGCGTATGTTTCAAAAAGATTTGAAAACGGGAAAATACCGTATGCCAAGCAAAATGTATTTTGCTGCACATGGCAAAGAAAACGGCGATATGATTGAGGTTTTTAGTCCTGAAATTCGTCATAGCAGCTATTATGAAAGATTGATATATTTATTTGGATTATTAGAAAAATCTGTAGGCACGAGTAAGGGGATTTTAACTGCACCAGAAACAAGGGGGGCCACCGCGACCGAAATTAAGGCGGGGATTTACGATACATATGCTATGATTGGCGATATTCGTTTTGAAGTGGAAAAAGGAGTGCGTGATTTTCTTTATGCGTGCAATGTCATTGCCAATTATTATGAATTGACACCAATTGGCGAGTATAATGTTCGTTTCGACTGGTCGTATGAAATGATTGAAAGTAGCAGGGAGACTTGGAGTCAGCTTAAAGATGCGTTAGAGCTTGGAATAAAAAGTAAGGTAGAGCTTAGGCAATGGTTAAATCCAAACGAGACATGGGAAGAAGCACAGAAGGCTTTGGAAGAAGTGAGGGAGGATACATTTACTTTGGCAAGCGAGGAATATGAATATTTGAAAAGCAATTAATGGGGAACAAAGGGGGAACAAAGGGAGAGCAAAGGGAGATAGACTTTTGTTCTTTTTTAATGGACATGAAGAATGAGTCTACCTCTAAGGTGATGGGTTCATTCTTTTATTTTCAGTGGGGATAGTAAGCCCCCACTGAAAATAAAAGTTTGCTTGAAAACCGTCGGTTTCGTATATTTGCTTTGTAAATATACGAATAGTCTTAACTTTGTCTTTGGGCAATAGACATAAAACAAGCCTTTTTTGCCAAAAAATGGCATAAAATTACCCTGCCAAGGGACAAAATTGGGGACTCAACATCGGGACTTGCCGAAAAAAAAGGAAAGAGTCTATATCTACTGCAACTATTTTTGAGGATTGAAAGGAGAAAAGAAAATGGAATGGTTAAAGGAAATTTTGAAAGGTTTAGAAAATGCACAAGAATTGGAGAGGAGAATTGCTGAAGGGATTGGTAAGCATTTTGTTGCTAGAGGTGATTTTAATGCTTTAAACACAACCAAAAAAGGTTTGGACACACAGTTATTGCAGCTACAAGAAGGTAGCTCTAAAGAGGCTGACCTCAGGGTGAGGCTGGAGGAGCTAGAACGCAAGGTTGCGTTTGAAAAGGAAGAAATGCTTCGAAAGGAAAAAGCAGAGGAAGAAGAAATTTATTTGAAAAAGCGTTTTGATACAGTTGTTGGCGAGGTGACTTGGAGAGATGAATTGACTGAGAAAGCAGTTTTTGATCAGTTTAAGATTGCTGTTACACTACCGGTTAACAAGGGCAAAGAGGATTTAGAAATTTTTCGGGAACTGACAAAAGACAAAAATTATTTTTTGAACCCAAACAAACCTGTTGAAATGATGGGAATGGGACGAGTGAGTGTGAATGGCGTGGAAGAAAATAAAATGAGAACATTAATGGGATTGTCTTTAAAGGGCTGAGAGGAGAGATTTTT
>JBKEAS010000027.1:0-11574 GCA_047972635.1 Anaerotignum sp. | reverse complement strand
ACCTTCTTGGCAAGCGTTTTTTATCTTTGTGTTAGACTGGCACTTTATTTTTTATCCTCCATATCATGATATTGTAAAAGCAAAAGGAGGCTATATTTATGAAAGAAATGTGTGAAAATTTCGTCACCGATACTGTGATACCAAACAATATTATGGCAAAGTATGCACCAATCATTGACGATACTATGGAATTGGCACAAGCTTATATACCCTTACAACCATATACAACAACCATGAGCCAGAGCCAAAGTCTTGTTTGTGGCACGACTTTTAATGATTTAGTTGTACCATATTGCGCAGGATGGCACCTTTATCAACTATCAAGGGAGGTATAAATAATGACACGTGATGAGATGATGACAAGACTAATGGAACTCGATTTTATTTCCCTCGACTTAGGTCTTTTTTTGAATACTCACCCCGATAATACAAACGCCATTAATGTCTATAACGAAGTAATTACCGCCGCCGATACCTTACGAATGAAATATGAACAAAACCATGGCCCTCTCTGCTCTTTCCGCAGCTATGCAACAGACACATCGCAATGGCAATGGGATAATAACCCTTGGCCTTGGCAAAAATCTGCAAACGTGTCTTTGGCAGGAAAGGAGTGTATGTAAATGTGGATTTATGAAAAAAAACTACAGTTCCCCATTAATATCAAAAACCCCAACGCTCGCCTAGCAAAAATCATGTTAGAACAGTATGGTGGACCCGATGGTGAACTTGGTGCCTCCTTACGCTACCTTAGTCAAAAATTCACTATGGTAACTCCCGAAGCAAAAGCCACCTTAAATGATATCGCTACAGAAGAATTTGCTCATTCCGAAATGATGGCGACCATCTTCCACCAATTAACACAAGGCCTTACAAAAGAAGATATCATAAACGCAGGACTCGATGCTTACTATGTAAACCATGGGCTAGGTGTTTACCCCGTAGCTGCATCTGGTGTTCCTTTTGGCGCTTGTGCTTTCCAATCAAAAGGTGATCCCATCACCGATTTATATGAAGATATGGCAGCAGAGCAAAAAGCCCGTAGTACCTATGAATATCTCATCGACCTAACAGATGACCCTGACGTGTTGGCTCCACTAAGATTTTTGCGAGAAAGAGAAGTCGTACACTTCCAGCGTTTTGGCGAAGCCTTAGATATCGCAAGGGATCATTTAAACCAACAACATTATTTCTTTATGAACAAATTCGGATGTGATAATTAACCATTAAGTATTAACTATTCCGTATTATCTGCAAAAAATATCACCAAAAACCAACTCATTTGAATTACCCTCCTATTTTCTACACATATAACTAAAACAAAAAAAGGTATCCCAAATCATTCAGGATACCTTTTTTTTAGTTCTTTCTCATATCTACAGAAGCGTTTTTAAATTTATCATGCACTGCAACCATAGCCACATCAATGTCTTTTTCAGCAATTAATACTGTAATTTTAATTTCCGATGTAGAAATCATTTGAATGTTTACGCCCGCATCATACATAGCCTCGAAGAATACCGCTGCCACACCCGGATTGGATGCCATACCTGCGCCAACGATGGATAGCTTTGCAACGCTTTCATCATGCTGAATTGTTTCAGCAGTCAATCTAGTCTTATTGTCTTCCAATGCTTTTAATGCGATATCCAAATCGTCCTTGCCGATGGTAAATGAAATGTCCTGCTTGCCATCACGACCTGTCGACTGAAGAATAATATCAACGCTCACCTTTTCTTTCGCCATTAACGAAAAAATTTCAAATGCCTTGCCAGGCTGATCCTTGATACCTATGATAGAAATACGAGATACATTTTTATCTGCAGCCACACCACTTATAAGCATTCTTTCCATCTTACTTTCCTCCTTCACCTCTGTACCTTCCGCCTCTGTCATACTAGAAAGCACCGTTAACTTTACATTATATTTCTTCGCCACTTCCACAGAACGGCAGTGTAATACCTTCGCACCCAAAGATGCCAATTCCAACATTTCGTCATAACTAATCTCATCCAATTTTTGAGCATCTTTTACTACTCTTGGGTCGGCAGTGTAAACTCCCTCTACGTCCGTATAAATTTCACAACCATCAGCCCCAAGAGCAGCCGCCAATGCAACCGCAGAAGTATCCGAACCACCTCTGCCTAATGTTGTCATATCTCCGTGGCTATTTATCCCTTGAAATCCTGTAACCAGAACAATATTTCCTCTTTCCAATTCATTCTCAATACGCTCTGTGTGAATTTTTCTAATTCTGGCGTTGCTATAGCTATTTGTCGTCTCAATTCCTACTTGAAACCCGTTTAACGAAACCGCTCTACCGCCCAAAGAATTGATTGCCATCGCCATCAGTGCCACGGATTGTTGCTCGCCTGTAACAAGAAGCATATCCATCTCTCTACGGCTTGCCTTTGGATTAACCTCTTTTGCTTTTTCAATCAAACCATCTGTCGTCTTGCCCTGTGCAGATAAAACAACAACCACATCATTGCCATCTTTTTTTGCTTTCATAATTCTTTTGGCAACATTCAAAACTCTTTCTGCATTTGCCACAGAGCTACCACCATATTTTTGTACAATTAACACTGTTCTTTCCTCCTCTATTCTATCTCCACCTTAACTCCCGATTTTTCTGCTTTTAATAGCAACAATTGCCATTGATCAGGGAGTGTTTGTAAATATGCAGTCATATTGGTTTCAAATTGTGCTGCCTCTTCTTTTTTAATCATAGCCATTAACGTAGACCCCGCACCGCTTAAATAACAAGCCAAAGAACCAAATTCTTTCGCTTTAGAAAAGATATTCTCCATATTCGGGATTAGCTTACTTCTATATGGTTGGTGAATTTTATCCTCCATCGCCATAGAAAGGTTTTCGTACTTTCCACTCAAAATAGATGCCACCAAAAGTGATCCTCTAGAAACATTAAATACAACTTCTTCTCTTGAATAGCCATCTGGCAAAACAGCTCTTGATGCAGATGTAGAAACTGGAAAATTAGGCACCATTGTAGCAAAAACCAAATCTTCAGGCAAGTCCAATCTCACATATCGCATTACTTCATCATTTTGTGCCCCAACAACCATACTGCCAAAAATAGCAGGATTAGAATTATCAGGATGCCCCTCAAGTTTTGCCGCCATTTGTGCCAATTCCTCACGGTCACAAAGCCTTCCAGCCAATTCATTTGCAGCAACCAATCCACCGATAATACATGCAGCACTACTGCCCAAGCCACGAACCATAGGAATATAGTCCTCTTGGATCAGATGCACCCCTGGCATGGGTAATCCTTTTTGGTCATAGTAATACTTCATCGTTTGGTAAATCAAATTGCTCTCATCTGTTGGAATTTCTATTTCTTGTTCACGCTTAACTTCTATCTTTAGCCCTTCGGGTAAGGTCTCCACCCAAAGGTGATTATATAATTCCAACGCAACACCAATGCAGTCAAAACCAGGGCCCATATTTGCCGATGTAGCAGGAACTTGAATATGTATCATACGTTTGCCTCCTCTTTTGAATTTCTAATATGATTATCGTGACATTTGGGACAAAACAAAGCTCCTACAAGAGGAGCCTAGAAAATTACATTTCATTATACATTACAAGGCAAATTTATTCTCTAGCAATTATTTTTAAAAACTGTACCCCTTGTAACTCTTCAATTCTATTAATCAAACGGCTAAAGTCGCCTTGCATAGAATTTGTTTCAATCGTAATTGTCACATTCGCAATAGAATTGATGGGTATGGTTTGATTGATTGTCAAAATGTTTGCACCTTCCGCCGCGATGCTATTTAAAACCGCCGATAACAGCCCAGGTGTATTATCCAAATTTGTAGAAAGCGTTACTGTTTTTCCTCTAGTATTTTCATACAACGGATGAACAGCATCTCGATATTTATAAAATGCACTGCGGCTAATTCCAACTTTGTTTACGGCATCTTGGACTGTTTTTTCTTTCTTGCTCTCCAAAAGATTTTTGACTTGCATTACCTTTAAAAATATTTCCGGAAGCACACTTTTATCCACAATAAAAAAATTCTTATCTTCTCTCACTTTTCTCCTCCTGTTTTTTTCTCAAAAACATTTGTTTCCAATACAAGGAATATAACATAAATCATCATAACTTTCAACATCTACATTTCAAAAAAAACGAAAACTAACAAGAAATCTGTCTTTTGCACAAAAACAAATCTATCTCTATATTCATACAGTGCACATTGCTATAGTTTTTTATCCTTTTATGTTTCATTTTGCCTCTTTATCTGCTACAATAATGAAGTTAATATCTTGCTTCATTATATTTACAATTTAACCTAAAGACAAGGCTTGAAGGGAAGATTTTCATAAAAAAAATATCTTTTCCCACAACCTCCTTCGTCAAACACCAGATATATACTTCGTAATGATTGAAGCAAACGCAAGGAAACTCTCAAAACATATAAAAGGTCGCTTAAACTTTAATCATATTAAAAAAACAAAGATCTGTATCCCATTTTGTCTTTGACAGATACTATTTTTGAAATCTAGTCAATCTTTTTTCCCAAATGTGATACATTATCTTTGCAACCCATACGATTAATGCCTTTGAAATATTCTCTAAAAGGAGCTTTATATGAAACTGGAACCTATGACTAAAGATCAACATAATCACTTGTTAAGCCTATTCCTAAACGGATACGCATCTATGTGTGCACATATGGATTTATCTTGCCAAAAAGGCTTAACAGACGCAGCCCCTTTGGCGTTTTCTAAATGGTATCATACTGCAATGCTATCCGACACCATATTGTCTCCGGCAAATATTATCGCCCAAGACTTTCCTGACACACAAGAAGGCACAGAATATTTATATACCCTTCAACCAAGTGAAAAAGACCCAACACCAGAAAATTTAGAATTTAAACTACTTTCTTATTCCGTAGAAAGCCATCCACTCATCGAAGATCTACGCACAATCACCAATTTTTGTGTCCCTGATCGTAAGATGGACGAACATCTTTTTTTCGAGGAAGATGATCAACAAGAGCTCTTAAAAATTTTGTCTCATAAACACGCATTTTATTTAGAATACTTAACACGTCTTGCATGGTGGTTAGAATTATTTATATTTATACCCTCCATTCATACCCAAAAAGTACAACGCTCTCCCTATTGCGATACATTTTTTTCTCAAAGCAATCAGGCTATTTTAGAACTTGCACTAGAGGCTGCCTGTGACCTTGCGGCAGAACGCTTTTCGTATTCTATGGATTTAGACGAAAATATTACTTCACCTAGTTTCTTTAGAAAACTCGTCACTACTCCCACAGAAATTGATACTATTTTTATTGACTTTTACAATCAAGTAGATGTGGATATCGAAAGCATTTGGGAAACAGAGCCACAAAATTTAACACAAGATGATAAGGCAATTATTTCCTCTTTTTTATTTACAGCGATTATGCTAGACAAATGGTTTATCTTTCCCCTCAGCAATTTTTTTGCCATCATCCGCCCAATTTCTTTCAACCCAATAAAATATTATCTTTTGGTGAATAATCTGTCCGCATTATTAACAATGGAACGTAACATTGGCACCGAATTATTTACGCCGCCAAGTTATTATGCTCTAACCTCACTAGGAAAATTTATTCTTGAAGCGGATGCAAAAGAGGATGAAAAATATACCTTCCCAAAACATTTTTCTCATACACAAATTTGGGAAACATTAAATTACGAATTAGAGCGAATGCACCTTGAAGAAGCATTCTACACAAATTTAGAAAAAAAAATTCTGACAATCCATGTTTCAAAAAAGGATGTTCCGGATTTTTGGAAAACGATAGAAGTGGAAACAACCACAAAACTAGACCAATTCTGCCAAGATCTTTGCACTGTATTTTCTATGATAGAAGATCAGCCTGACTATCTTCTTACCGTTTTAGATGCCAATAACTATCCGATAGATTATTCAGCAGTGGGCTCAAAACGAAGCATTAACAAAACAAACCATAAGACTATGGAAAATTTATCTCTCAATAAAGGAGAGGTTTTCTTCCTCTCTACCGACAAAACAAACCAGCTAAAACTGGAAGTTTTAGACACAACAAACGCAAATTCATTTATCCTTTACCCTCGTATTAAGGCACAGAGTAAAAAAGTATCAGAATTTGAGAAAAATGACGAAATTTTCTAACGAAAAAGGAGTGTATGGCGAATGCAGCTAATCCATCAACATGGCGGTGATTTGGATACCATTGAGAGAAACTATGGAATACCAAAAAATGAAATAAAGGACTTTAGTGGAAATATCAATCCCTTAGGATTTCCCAAAATGGCAGAACGTGCTTTAGCAGAAAATCTAAATATCCTCTCCACCTACCCTGATAAAAAATATACTGCTTTACGGCAAGCCATCGCCACTTATACAGGTTCTCTGATTGAACATATTACTGTCGGTAATGGTTCTACAGAATTAATTACAACCTTTATCCAAACCGTCCATGCAAAAAAAAGTCTGATTATCGGACCTTCTTACTCAGAATACGAAAGAGAAATTACACTTGATGGTGGCTCTTTTTCCTACTTCCCACTAAAAGAAGAAGATAACTTCTCTCTAAACCTTCTATCCCTACTTGATGCTTTAACAGAAGGTATCGGTATGTTGGTTATTTGTAATCCAAACAACCCTACAGGCACTACAATTACCACCAAAGAGTTAGAAACACTATTGCTTCATTGTAAAAAAATAGGCTGTTTTGTTATGATTGACGAAACCTATATTGAATTTTCGGATAATCTAAACGAAATTTGTGCCATCCCCTTGGTAGCAAAATTCGATAATCTATTTATCATTCGTGGAACCTCCAAATTCTTTGCGGCACCTGGTATACGTTTGGGATATGGTATTTCTTCCAACCAAAACTTTCTAGACCGCATTAAAACAAATCAAAACTCATGGAGTGTGAATAGCCTAGCTGCCTTTGCAGGCGAAAAAATCTTCGCAGATACTGCATTTCACTCCGCAACACAAACATTGATTTCCGAGGAACGCAAAAAAGCTTTTTTAGAATTGTCCACATGGGAAAATATAAAAGCATTTCCTTCCTCTGCAAATTTCATCTTACTAAAACTATTAACAAACCACATTACCGCAGCAGACCTTTTTGAAAAATTAATCCAAAAAAAGATGTTGGTTCGTGATGCATCTTCTTTTACTTTTTTGGATGAAAGCTACCTACGCTTTTGCATTCTTTCTCCCGAAGATAATGCTGCCTTATTAAAAGAAATGAAGCTTTTGATAAAGTAAAAAACTGACATCATTATTTTATACCATACAAGCACATATTACTTTCAGACCCAAAGGTTTTGAGGTGATTATTCTGAAACAAACAATCAGTCGCAAAGAACTTTGCGGCTATTTAAATCTATTAAGAAAAACAATGACTGACCCTAAGAATTTTCCACCCTCTCATGTGCATTTTTTTAATAGCCGAAGCTTCTATTACTACTTTTCAAAATGCCCCTGTGGTAGTGAAACTGTAGAAGAAATTCTGCTACAAATGGAGTCTTGCATTCCACTTGCAATCACAGACGAGAGCTTGCAGCTTTTTTTATCAGCCTACAACGAGGAGGACTCTCCTTATCTGGCTCATTCTTTTTTAGAAAGCAGTAAGGCAGATTTTCTTCTTTTGCTCCGCCATGCAGCAGATGATGATGGAAAATGGCGTGCAGTCATCATGTTATGTGACGGTTTGCGTGAAAAAAATCTCACTTAATGTCAATGGAAGGAGAATATTTGTGGCACAATACCCCTACCTTAGCCTAAACGAATACTACCGAAGCATATTTGGGAAAAAAACTGCAAAAATTTCTTTAGATGCTGGCTTTACTTGTCCAAACCGAGATGGTAGCATAGCAAAAGACGGCTGTATTTTTTGTAGCGAAGGTGGCTCTGGCGATTTTGCCGAAGATGCAACGCTCTCCATCACCGACCAAATCAAAAAAGGCACCGCCCAAACACAAAAAAAATGGCAAGATGCCTGCTACATTGCTTATTTTCAAGCTTTCACCAATACCTATGCTCCCATAGATGTTTTACGTGCAAAATACGAAGAAGCCTTGGCACAACCCCAAATTGTAGGAATTTCTATTGCAACACGTGCCGATTGTTTGGGCGACGATGTGCTAGAACTTCTGGAAGAAATATCAAAAAAAACAAGGCTATGGGTGGAGTTGGGCCTACAAACTTCCAACGAGAACACCGCAACCTTCATCAGGCGTGGATATACGAATACAGTTTTTAGCCAAAGCGTGCAAAAATTATACGCCTTAAATATTCCCGTAGTTGCACATGTCATATTAGGCCTTCCGCATGAAACACAACAAACCATGTTAGAGACCATAGACTATATCAACCAACTACCCATCCATGGCGTAAAATTACAGTTGTTACACGTACTCTCTCATACATCTATGGAAACACACTTCCGTAAAGGTGAATATACCCCCCTTACAAAAGAAGCATACCTAGAAATACTTTGCCAGTGCATATCAAGGTTACGCCCTGATATCGTTATTCATAGGCTAACAGGTGACGGAGATCGTAATACACTCTTGGCACCACTTTGGAGTTTAGAAAAGAGATCTGTCCTAAACGATTTACACCAAATGCTCAAAAAAAAGAACATAAAACAGAGTAATTCTTACCTTCCGTAAAATTTCCTCTGTTTTTTTTCTTCATTTTATGTTAAAATAATAAATATTTTTTGAAAGGAGACCTAAACCATGGCCGATCCTATCCGACAATTAGCGGAACATAAATTGATAATTCTTCATCTGGTAAAAAAAATGGGTATTTCTCTTTCAAATAGTGAAATCTGTCAATTTTTGTTAAACAAAGAATATATGGATTATTTCTCAGTACAACAATACCTCGCAGAGTTAGTTGAAGCGGGGTGGCTTGAAAAATCAAATGAACATAATAACACCCGTTATACCCTTAACGAGGAAGGGGAAGAAGTCATTAATTATTTCCAAAACCATGTCAACGAAAGCGTAAAAGAAGACATTGGCATTTATGTAAAAGAAAATAGCAAACGTATTCGTGCCGAATACGCAGTTACGGCAAATTACTTTCCGGAATTTAACGGGGACTTCCTAGTCAAATGTGGACTGTGCGATGACGACGGAGCACAACTAATGCAAATTAGCGTTTGTGTTGTATCAAAACAACAAGCACAACAAATTTGTAGAAACTGGCGTAAAAATGTAACGAATCTCTATGGTACTTTTTTAACTGCCTTAGTCGTAGAGGACGACCAACCTTCACCCGAAGAACTGGAAAACATTGTAGAGCCAACCACCGAAGAAAATTAACACAACATACATAGATTATTTTCTACGACAGTGTATCACGCACTGTCGTTTTATTATTTCCATCTTAATGAACTCTCTAAAAATCAAAAAAGCTAGGTTATCTAAAAAACATAACCTAGCTTTTTATTCTATTATTTACTGATCATATCTTGCTTCCAAACGGTAAATCGGCATACCTTGTGCGGAAAATTTTTCTTCGTATTCCGTCATAATGTTTCCCTCGTATTCACTATTATGCAAATCCAAAGAAATATTAGATAGCTTCCAATTGTCTGCACAAAACTCATTCAAAGAAAACTCAAACAAATTACGGTTATCCGTCTTAAAAAACACCTCTGCGTGTTCTCCCATCGCCTCACGATAGCTCTCAAAAAAGCCACGGTAAGTCAAACGACGCTTCATCAATCTTTTTTTCGGCCATGGGTCTGAAAAATTCAAATATAGTCTTTGAAATTCGCCCACCTCAAATAAATCCGAAAGGTTTGCCGCATTCTCCCAAATCAACGCCAAATTAGGTAAATCTTCATCCGTTCTACGTGCAGCAAGTGCAATTACCGACTGCTGTCTTTCAATTCCAACGAAGTTTATTTCGGGATATGCCTGTGCGTTTTTCGTAATAAACCCACCCTTACCACACCCAACTTCCACATAAATGGGGTTATCGTTCCCAAAAAACTCTGTCCACTTCCCTTTTCTTGTTGGTGCATCTTGAATAACTCTACTGTTATTTTCAAGCTATGCTTCCGCCCAATGCTTCTTTCTAATTCTCAAAGCGATCTCCTTATACTCAAACAAAATATCATAAAGGTATCATACTATCCAAGCCTTAGAATGGCAACCCCTATTTCTTAACAAAAATCCAATAGCCCATGTCTTGGTTTTCCATTTTCTTAAATTCTTGAAAACCCAACGCATCAGCCTTTGCTCTTTCTTCCACTGTATCTTGGCCAGGCACACCTAAAGAATATCCTTCTCCATCCGGCGCCCAAATAAAATGATGATATTTTTTCATTGCCAATAAAAAGAAATACTCTTTTAGCCGCGACATCGGAATTTTATCCAAAAGCACCATTTCTTCTAAAGAAATGCACTTCCAAACCTTTGTTTCGTCCACGAAAGGCTCTATCTTGGCATTATCCATCAAAAGACTATATCTTTTGGAAACGTCCTCTAGCATAAATTCCGTGCTTTTTTCAACGCTTGTTTCAATACCTTTTGTCGCTTCCGGCATTGTTTTTGAAGGTTTTTCCAAAAATTCGACCTTTTTGTTCTCAACTGCCTTTGCCACAGACTCTGTCGACACATTGGAACTTGTTGTTTCAATCACAGCTTCCTTCTGCATATTTCTTCTGCCTGCCTTTGCAATCCGATCCATATCAGAATCTGTAAAAACACCCGTTTCTTGTAAATCCTTTAATTCATGACGAAATCTCTCTAAAAGTCCACGGAAATTCCCATGATGACTCTCCCTCATCGTTTCTTTTGCTTCCTCCTCCTTCTGTTTGGAGTTTTCCATGTTCCAATTGACCTTAGGCAACGAAAACGAAGCCACATCAGCAACGGCCGCTTCCGCTGCCACCAATGTTGCATCAGTTTCTTCCACCTCAAGTAGCGCAAATTGCTTTGGTTTTACTTCAACTTTGGCTACTTCTTTTTTAGAAATTTCTGCTGTTTCTTTCTTTGCAAGTTCAATCTTCACCTGTTCTCTTCTTGAAATTTCTGTGGGTCGTGCTTTTTTGTTGCTTGTCGTTTTAAAATATGTACGCCAATCCACCTTCTCGGCAACATATGCCACAAGTGGTGCAGAAAACCCACCGTCCGCCTCAGCCAAAATGGCAACTGCATTTAGTTTTTCTACCGCTACATCCTTGCCCTCTACATTGTCTGGATTAAAATCCCATTTTAATTCACCATGCCCTGCAGCATCAGGCACCAATACACCACAAAAGAAATTGTTCTGCGCCTCACCTTCTCCTGCAATGGCATAAACAGAGTATCTACCTCGGTGTATCGGGCGTAAACTTTGTACAGACAGTATGATTCTGCCCGCTCCATTTTTAATTTCCATCACACAACTGCCCCAGGGTGCCCGTTGCCCCATGCTATACCCTGCCGTTTCCTGTCTCAGCATCAAAAATACCTTATCATATCTTCTATTATACATACGCGGCCTCTCCCTTTTCATTTCTCTTGTCCATCGCTATAATT